>JABDMI010000126.1 GCA_013001575.1 Gammaproteobacteria bacterium | reverse complement strand
CAACCACCTGCCACTTTCGGGATAAACACCACCACATCGCCATCAACCAGGGATAGATCCCAATTTACCAGTTCATGATTCACTGCGAGTCGGAGTTTTTGCCACTCGGAATGAAACTGATATTGTTCCTTTAGATCGGTGTACAAACGCGTAGCATCGCTGTGCTCCAGCTTTAGAACTTCGGTGTCTTTAGTGGCTTGTTCACGCAGCTCGGCGTAGTATTCAACGGTTACTGTGATCATGATTGACTTAGCGCGTCTCTTTCGTCGGGGGTATTAATGTTATCCAGCGCATGTTGATACGGCAGGGCAATTAATTGGATGTCTGAATTGAGTAATACTTTTCTGGGACATGATTTGCCATTCTCTATCGCTGCCTGAATATTTGCCACGATGTCAGGTTCCCAGATCGCACACAGGGGTTCCGGCAAGCCGTCGAATTCACTTATAAAAGCGGTTGCCTGTTTGCCAGGATCGCGTTGCGAGAGTAAGTATTGTAAAGTCTCCCGATTTAATAAAGGCAAGTCGCAGGCCACCACCAAAAAGGTCTGATTGGGAAATTGTCTAAAAGCACTGATGATACCGGCTAAAGGTCCCTGCACATCCGGGTCGTCTACCAAGGTCGGGAATTGCTGTCGGGTCTCCTCATTTTGATTTGCCTGACTGACTGATACAAACACTTCCGGGCAAAATTCGCTTAACAGTTCGACGCTGGACTCCAGCTGAGTCTTGCCATGGTAATCGATCAGGGCCTTGTCTTCGCCCATGCGGGTGCTTTGCCCGCCGGCCAGCACCAGACCGATCACATTGTTGTTGGCGTCAGGTGTTGTCATGCTTAACCTTTTTGAAAATCACTTTTGCCACCGGTTTTTGACAGCAGGCAAATATTTTCGATCACGATGTCATGCGACAGAGCCTTGCACATGTCATAAATGGTCAAGGCCGCAACCGCGGCGCCGGTCAGGGCTTCCATTTCCACCCCGGTTTTGTGGGTCACTTTAGCCGTACAGCGTATTTCAACACTCTCGTTATCGCCAAAGCGGATATCCAGTTTGCAGTTATCCAGAGCGAGCGGGTGACAGAACGGGATGAGTTCATGGGTTTTTTTTGCCGCCATGACCCCGGCGATGACGGCGGTATCAATAATAGAGCCTTTGGCCGTCTGCCCTGATGTTTCAAGCAGTTGTTGGTAAACGTCTTGAGGAAAAACGACCCGCGCTTGTGCGCTGGCGCTGCGTTGCGTGGCGGTTTTGCCCGATACGTCAACCATGCTCGCTTGGCCTTTACTGTCAATATGACTAAGAGTCTTTTTCTCCAACATGTTTATCCACCTATGTAAAACATTTCTATTTTCTCAGACTCCGCATGTGCACGCCCGGGTTTTGTCATGCGTTCTTCACTGTAGCGGTCGCGGCGTTGTTGCCAGTGCTGGGTCAATAATTCTTGTAACTCGTCATCGCTCAAGCCATCGCGTAATTTATCGCGTATCAACAATCCGGTATTGGCAAACAAACAGGTGTACAAAATACCTTCCGAGGATAATCGGGCGCGTGAACAGTGTCCACAAAATGGTTGCGAGATCGAAGAGATAAAACCCAACGTGCCTTGCCCGTCGGCATAACGATAGCGATTGGCAACATCGGAGCTTTGCTGACGTCCCAGCATTTCCAGTGGCCACTTTTGTTCAATTTTTTGTATCAGTTCCCTGGATGGCACCACTTTGTCCAGTTGCCACTGATTGAGTCCGCCAACATCCATGAACTCGATCAGGCGAACTTCCACGGCGGTTCCGCGAAAGCGTTGCAGCACATGCATAAAGTGGTCATCATTCACGCCACGCTGGATGACTGTGTTGACTTTAAGCTTCAAGTCTTTTTGTAATGTTGCATCCAGTCCTGCGTATACTTTTTCCAGGTCGACGGTACGCCCGCTGATGCGGTTCAAAAGATCCTGGTCGATGGCATCCAGACTCAAGGTCACACGATCCAGGCCGGCATCCACCAAGGCATCGATCTGTTCCGACAAGAACACGCCATTCGTGGTGAGTGCCACTTCCTTGATGCCGTCTATGCTTTTAATGCTAGCGATCAGTTGATCCAGATCTTTGCGTAACAAAGGTTCGCCACCGGTTATGCGAATTTTTTGCAAGCCTTTTTGCGCCAGAACATTGACCACACGTGTGATCTCGTTAAAACTTAACAAGTCTTCCTTAGGTAGAAAGTTGTAACGTTCGCCATTGGGTTTTTTGGGCATGCAATAGGTGCAACGCAAATTACACCGGTCGGTCACCGAGATACGCAGGTCGGTCAAAGGCCGTTGATAATGGTCGCGCAGCTCTGACTGTGCAGACACTATGCCAATATCCTGCGACAGTATATGATCCTTCACCACGGGAAGAATCTCACAATATCGCCGGCATTAAACTGGACAGTGTTTGCATCCAACTCCACAAAACCATCACTGCGGGTCAGGCTGACGGTGTCTCCCGAGGTGTTGAATGCCACGGGTTCGGCATAGCGAGCTTCTTGGTCGTAGAGTATCTTGACCGGTAGAAAATAGGTCAGAGCAGGTTTGAAATTTATATCTTCACTCAAACGGACCATTTGGGTGCGCCGTTTTAGCCCATTAACATTATCCAGGGCCGTAAGAATATAGCGTCTTGCCGTGATCATGGCCGAAACCGGATTACCCGGCAAACCAAATACCTGGGTTTTATTGTGGGTGCCGTACCACATGGGCTTGCCCGGTTTTTGTGCCACGGTGTGGAAGTGACAGGTGACGCCCAGATCCTTGAAGACCTGCGGTAATTGATCTTTTTGCCCCATGGAGACACCACCGGTAGTGATCACGAAATCGTGCTGCTTAAGAATGGCTTGCAGAGCGGTTGTTAAAACTTTTGCGTCATCGCCCAGAATAAATTCATTCACTCTGGTGTAGTGATGCATCTTTAACAAACTGGTGAGAGCCGTACCATTACTGGCATAGATCTGGTGATCCTTGATCGGTTCTCCTGCTTTGACCAGTTCATCACCGGTCATCACCACGGCGATCTTTGGCTGGATCTTGACTTTGGCTTGCGCGTAGCCCGCGGATACTAAACAGGCTATATGACTGGCTTTGAGTTTGGTATTGACCGGGATCAGTACCGCATTTTCAAGATGATCGCTGCCTTGATAATGAATGTTTGACCCGGGAGCAACATGTTTTCTGGAATTGAACGCATCCTTGATTCTGTATCCCGTTTCGGTTTTATCCAGTTGCTCAATCGGTATCACACAATCGGCATTAAGCGGTACAACCGCTCCGGTCATGATCTCGATACAAAAACCTGCCTTCAGTGTGATTGCCGCTTCACCGGCAAACTGGGTGGCCTGGAGGGTAAATTCCGGCTGCATAGCTTTCCAGTCATCGCTGTTTATTGCAATGCCATCCATGGTGACCCGGTCAAAAGGCGGTTGCGGACGTTTGGCGAGAATGTCTTCGGCCAATACGCGACCGTCCAGATGCTTAAAGCCTAGCTCTTCGCAATCGATTTGCGGTGTTTGTTCCTGGATAAGTTGTACAGCTGTACTGACTGTGATCATGAGCGGGTGCGATTAATAATTGATGAAGCGGACCAATAAGCGAATTGCAACAATAAATACCAATAAGGCGGTCATGCGACGTAACTGCATTGCGTTAAAGTATTTTAGCGCAATTCGGTTTCCTATGAGACCACCAATCAACACCGCAAACGGTAAAGCCAACAGTGAAACTAGCATGTCAAAACTTTGATCCAGGTTTGAACCGAGCTTGACCAGTTGACCCATGAGTCCGGCCAGGGAATTCACCAGAATGAACATGCAAGCGGTTGCGGCAATGGTTCGGGTCTTGGCCAAAGCGCGCAGATGCAGGATCGGTGCAAGAAAAATACCGCCGCCAATACCGGTTATCCCGGCAAGCAAGCCAACGGGCGCCCCGATCAGTATTCCGGTTTGCCAGTAGTTTATCGAACGCTTTACGTTGGAATCCTCAAAGGGTTTGATGAACAACAAGATCGACGCGATCAGCAAGGCCAGTCCCAGGATCAATACAAAAACCATTTCGGATATCGGCATGCTGCCACCGATAAATGCCATGGGGATGGAAAACGTGATCAAGCCCCCCAGCAGTTTTTTGTCCAGTAAGCCCTGGCGCAGATAAAAGACCGAACCAGTGGTCACAACAATAATATTGCAGCATAAGGAAATAACCGGAATGTGGCGATAGTCTATGTCGAATAAAACCAGAATTGCGGTATAGGTTGATCCACCGCCGAAGCCGACCGAGGAATAGATTATCGCTGTCAGAAAAAACAGTAACGCAAGAATTTTCATGCCATGCTGTGCTTAGTCATTATCGTCTTGGTTAATGGTATGTTTGATGCGTCTAACCAGCCAGCTGGTGATTCCCAATACCGGTAAAACCGCTATGGCTGCAACAATCGCCGGGTCTGCCGATAGCCCGGATTTATTAGCACCCTCGGCAATCGCCTTGATCAGTCCAACCACATAATAACTGATTGCGACCACTGATAATCCTTCCACGGTCTGTTGCAAACGTAATTGCAAACGACTTCTCCGATTCAAGGATTGTAACAAGCTCTGGTTTTGTTCTTCGATCTTGATATCAACCCGGGTGCGTAACAGGTTATTGGCACGTTCTGCCTGTTCCGAGAGATTTTGTAATTGTCCCTCAATTGATACACAGGTATTCACGGCGGGAACCAGACGCCGTTCGAGCATTTTTTTCCAGGATGAGAAGCCAGGCCAGGATTGTTCCCTGAGGTCACTTAAGCGTTGTAACACGATCTGGTTATAGGCGCTGGTGGCGGCAAAGCGGTGTGCAGTACTTGCCCTGAAGTCTTCAACTTTGGCGGCGTGTACCGATAAATTTTCAAGCAGCTCCTGTTCATCGAGCTCGTATTGCGATTCCTGAATCTGCATTTTTTTTATCAGCCTGGTCAGCGCATTGCCAGTATCGGAAATTTTCGGGATCAGGCTGCGCGCGTAGGGCAAGGCCAAGAGCGTTAAGATGCGATAGGTTTCTATTTCGATAATACGTTGCAGGGTGCGGCCAGCCTGATAATCACTCAAGCCCTGGTCATACACCAGTATTCTTGCAGCGTCGTCGTGATGCAGGCGAAAACTGCTCCACATACTGGCTTTGCCATCCACAATACTGCTGCCATACAATTGTGAGTCATCAAAGAATTTCGTGATCTGCCGGCTATCGGGCTGTTGAGCGCTTCGTTCGAAACGTAAATTCAGCCGCACCAGCAATTGTCCGGGGATTACATCCAGCCACTGCGCATCCAGTGATCCGGTCAGGTCTCGATTGAATGGTAAATCTGTAGTGCCGGGTGTTATCAGGGTAATGGTGCAAAACTCCTGATGCTTTTCCCAGCGCAGCTCATAAGCCGGCATGTTGGCGTAAAAACTGTTCGCATTTTTTGCGGGTGCTGGCTGCTGCGAGGTTTCGGCCAGGTTGGCAAGCATTTCCAGTTGTTGTGCGGCTTCACTTTGAGAAGTGAGTAAAGCCAGGTGTAATACATCGACGGAACCCGTGATCAAAGGGAACGGGCGAGCATGGATCTCGGCATACAACTGCTCGCGTAAAGGATGCCTGGTCAGTTTGGTCGCTAGATTATTCACGTCTGATTACACCGTCATGAGTATTTTGCGCTGAAAAA
>JABDMI010000125.1 GCA_013001575.1 Gammaproteobacteria bacterium | reverse complement strand
CATCCAGAATGGATTGTTCCAGACGATAATATTGCTTGGCAACGGCTGGCCCTTTGACCATCAATTTGCCAAAGGCTTTACCGTCACGCGGCAAGTCGTTGCCCGCGTCGTCAACAATTTTCATTTCAATCGAGAACGGCACGCGGCCTTGTTTGAGTTTTTGATCAATGGCTTCATCCGCACTGAAATCCTGCATACCGCTTTTGAATTTACACACCGTGCCGAGTGGCGACATCTCAGTCATGCCCCAGCCGTGAATGAATTCAACCTCATAGTCTTTTTCGAATTTCTCGATCATGTAACGCGGCGCGGCAGACCCGCCAACCAATACCCTTTTCAAGTAGGGAAGTTTTTTACCGGTGCTTTCCAAATAATTCAGCAGCATCAACCACACCGACGGAACCGCAGCGGTGGTGGAGACCTTTTCGGACTCGAGTAACTCGTAAATACTTTCACCATCCATTTTAGGGCCCGGCATGACCATTTTGGCGCCGACCATGGGACAGGCAAACGCCAAGGCCCAGGCATTAGCGTGAAACATCGGCACCACTGGCAACACCGCATCGGTGGACTTGGTGCCCAGCACGTCGCCCTGGTTCACGGTAAACGCGTGAATGATGTTGGAACGGTGCGAATACATCACGCCTTTGGGATTACCCGTGGTGCCCGAGGTGTAACACAGTCCCGACGCGTCGTTCTCATCAACCTCGACCCAGTCAAAGTCGTCATCCACATTGGCGATCCAGTCTTCAAAGGCAACCAGATCCAGCGGTGACTCCGGCAAATGTTCTTTATCGGTTAAAACGATGATCTTTTCCAGAGTCTCGAGCTTGTCGTGCACCGCTGCGATGATGGGAACAAAGCTGATGTCCACAAACAGGATCTTGTCTTCGGCGTGATTCATTATGTAGATGAGTTGCTCGGCAAACAGGCGCGGATTCAGGGTGTGATACACCGCACCACAACCGTTAATCCCGTACCAGGCTTCCAGATGCCGGTCGGTATTCCAGGCCATGGTGGCGATGCGATCACCCTTGTTCACGCCTTCAGCAACCAGTGCCTTGGCCACTTTTTTTGAGCGCGAGTAGATATCTTTGAGTGTGGTTCTGCGAATTGGCCCCTCAACACTGCGGGTGACCAACTCGCGTTCGCCATGTTCTCTGGCGGCGTGATCGATTACTCTGTTTACCGTTAATGACCAATCTTGCATTAAACCTTTCATTGTTCACTCCTGATATTAATTTTTTGATCTTCTGTTTGTTTGAAATGTAGAACTAATACTACCAAGGAAACCGACAGGAGCAAATGCATCCAGTCGACTGCCAATAATCCTAAAACGTTTTTTTGTGCGCCAAGTACAGCCAATGCGACTACCAATAAAACTCCGGCTATGAATACCAGCCATTGTTTTCGCCACAATCCGGCCAACAGGATTACAAGTGCTGAAATTAATGCACAAATAGTTCGCCACAGGGTAAATTCACCAATCGTCACCAGCATCACGCCGATAAAAGCCATAATAAAACTGAATATACTCATATAGCGCAGGGTTTTACTCACGGGTCCAGTTGGCCAAACCATTGTGACGGCCAACAACGGTAAAGCCACACAGGATGACAACATGGCCAACAAGGCATGCAGTTCCGGCAGAGGTAAAATTCCGGAAAACTTCAGTAAACCCAGTAAGGCGGCCAAACCGATTAGAACCAAAACCATTAGCAAAGCTTTCTGGGTTCGATCGGATACCCAAAATCCATACAGGCAAATCGAAAGCAAAATACCTTCAGTGACGACCAGGGAATTCATGCCGGAATTTCGACAGTACTATCACGTGTTTGGCGTTCTTCTTTGTATAAATAAACATGTGCAATAATAAAAAGGATCATTCCCGTGATCGCCAAAACCAGACCAGACATGCTGACTTCTGAGAACCACCAATTTGCGATCAATGCACAAAATACCGAGATGCCTCTGAATATATCCAGATTTCGTATCAGTCGTTTGTTTTCCAGAACGCCGCCAATACAAAAAGCCTGTAGCCCGATCAAACAGCCGTAGGCGATTCTTGGCCAAACCGGCATACTGTAGGCAATGGTCAAAAAATGGTAAAAGAACACACTCAGACTCAAATAGGATACCCAGGTGTAAAAACTTTGTGCCGGACTTGTTTGGGTGTCGTACTTTTGAAACTCGGTCGGCTCAAACTGTGTTTTTACCACAGCACCGGTTTCTGGCTCCCATCCGGGTGGTCCAAATAATCGCATTAACTTGTTTTTCCAGCCTTTGGTCTCTGCAAATGAAGAGAAAACCTTGTTAAACACAAAAAGATTGGCCCAGACTGGATTCCAGCTTTTTACCTTGCTGCGTATACCGTATATGACCGGCTCTTGATCCTGCTCCTCGGCGTAAGTGCCAAACAGTCGGTCCCACAAGATCAGGGTCGCGCCATAATTCTTGTCTATGCAGTAACTATTCTGCCCGTGGTGCACACGATGATTGGATGGTGAGACAAATACACGGTCAAACCAGCCCATTTTCGGGATCAGTTCGGTATGCACCCAGTATTGATAGAACAAACTGGCAAATGAGGTGACCACAAAAACAAACCACGGAATGCCAAGCACCGCCATGGGAAGATAAAAGATCCAGTTATAAAACACCGTGGTGGCCGACTGGCGCATGGCCGTGGACATATTAAAATATTCACTGGAATGATGCACACTGTGTGCGCCCCACAGCAGATTGATCTCGTGCCCGGCACGGTGCATCCAGTAATAGAAGAAATCATACAATATGAACGCGAGTATCCAGGCAAGTGGATCGGTATTCTGAAAATCGATCTGACCGACCTTGGTTTCCAAAATCGCGTAGATTCCGAATGTGACCAGTTTAACCAAGCCGCGAATGAACTCGCTGATATAACCGATGCTGATGCTGGTAATGGCATCGTTGAGTCGATACACCTGTCGTTTGATCAGCTTCGATGCTACTAACTCTGCAACAATCAGGAGTAGAAAAACCGGTAAGACATACAGTACTGCGTTCATATCCTAAAGACCTTTCTAGTCCGGTAAACAGGGAAAAAATGTTTCTACCTGATTGGGCATCAGATAACGGGTTTTTGGCATGTAAGGTCCCATAACTTTTTCCAGATCCGCTTGTTTGTCTACTTTGGTGATGGAGTGTTT
>JABDMI010000124.1 GCA_013001575.1 Gammaproteobacteria bacterium | reverse complement strand
GGCTTTGATCGGATGCCCAGGCCCCAAGACGGGAGAGTGGATGCCGGGTATTGAAATAATTTTCACTTTCCATAGCCGGCGAGCGACTGATTCGGCCACTAATTCGTACCTGGCGGCCTAACTGGTCCCAGTGGAAAACGGCGGTGGCGAATGGGTGCCTGGACAGTTGCTCGCCCTTGGCAGATTGATAGTTTGTGAAAAATACCACATAGCTTTTTTCCAGATTTATGTCTTTACATAAAACCACACGTGCATCCGGCACCATAACGGTTTCTTCAACTGCTTCATTATCCAGAATGGTTGCTTGATCAGCTTTTTTAATCGTCTGCTCGGCCAAAGTGCTGATGACCATGGCGTTAGGATTGGGCTGCTGGGCAAGTTCGGTCGCTTCATTCAACCAGCGTGAGAATATCTGAAACGGCGACAAGCGAAGGTCTTCCGGTAACAGGTTTTCCTTTAGATATTTTTCTAGTTCGGCTTCTGACATGTGTTTGTTTATTACTAAATTTATTTTGCATAGGCATTATAATGGGCAAAACCCGGCACACTTCAAAAATAATCAATTATGTTAGACAGCACACAATTCAGCCTTTTAACCGGCCAGCCACTTGAAACCAATTACCTGTCATATACTGCATCCGATGGCGTAGAGCTGAGTTATCAGCGCCTGGGCAGTGGGCCACCATTATTGTTAATTCATGGCCTGGGTTCCAGCAGTATGGATTGGGAGTTTCAATACGCCGATCTTGGCAAAGATTATGAATTGATCATCCCGGACTTGCGTGGTTTTGGCCGCAGTATGCAAGCGTATTTTGCCATGTCCAAACCCGCGATCAGCATGGCTTTGTACGCCAGTGATATGCGTGATCTGATGCAGCACCTTGGCATTCAGTCCTGTCCGGTGCTTGGCTATTCCATGGGTGGGGCAGTGGCCTTTCAGTTGGCCATGGACCAGATCGATCACAATGAATATTTCATACCTGAGGCTTTGCTTATTGTAAACAGTTTGGCAAGTTTCAAGATCGACACCTTGAGTAAACTTTATCAGGTAAGTTTGCGTCGCTTACTGGCGCGTATTTTGAGCATGCCGCAGATGGCGAAGATCCTGAGTCGAAAACTATTCCCTGATAATCCTGTACTGGGTGATCGCTTGCGTGAACGCAACAGTAAAAACCGCAAAGCGCCGTATATCAAGGCCCTCAACGCGCTAATCGACTGGCAAATGGGCGAGTACCTGGAAAAAATTGCTCAAAACACATTATTCATTAGTGCGGATAAAGATTACACACCGCCAGCGCATAAAGAGCGTTCTGCGGTCAAAATGAAAAATGCCAGAGTGCACGTGATCAAGGATTCCATGCACGGCACACCAATGGATCAGCCGGAAGAATTTAATCGCGTGGTTCTGGAGTTTTTAAAACAAATTTAAGGTCATGAGATCCTGAATTGGTTTCATGCGTGTGTGGCAATTTGAACTTCGAGAGAAGGTTCGAGAGAAGGTAATTACATGAAAACAATAATGATCTATGGCGCTAATGGTTACAGCGGTGAGCTCATCGCGCGGGAAGCCGTTAAGCAGGGCATGAAACCGGTTGTGGCGGGGCGCAATAAAGCCGCAATTGAATCTTTGGCCAGTGAATTACATCTGCCTTCGCAAGTGTTCGCTTTGGACGATGTTGATGTGGTTGCCTCGAACTTGCTCGATGTGGACATTGTTATCCACTGTGCGGGACCATTCTCGGCGACTTCGGCCCCAATGCTGGAGGCCTGCATCATGAGTCAGACCCATTACACTGACATCACCGGTGAAGTTTCGGTGTTTGAGCATTGCCATGCCCAGGATGCGCGTGCCAAAGAGGCCGGTATCGTGGTGTGTCCGGGCGTGGGCTTTGATGTGATCCCGACTGATTGTGTATCCGCCAAGTTAAAAGAATTAATGCCAGACGCAAGCCAACTAACCCTGGGCTTTGATTCCAAATCCGGCTTTAGCAAGGGCACTGCAAAAACCTCGGTTGAAGGCTTGGCCAATGGCGGGGGCGTGCGTGAGAACGGCGAGTTAAAACGTGTTCCACTCGCGTATAAAACCCGGACAATAGATTTCGGTAATGGCGAGAAACTGGCAACCACCATTCCTTGGGGTGATATTGCCACCGCATATTATTCCACGGGTATTCCAAACATCGAAGTGTACATTCCATCCTCACCCGGCATGATCAAACAAATGAAGCGTGCCAACTGGATCCGCCCCTTGCTGGGACTCGGTTTTGTGCAAAATGCCATGAAAAAGAAGATTGATAAATCTTTGGTTCCGCCCTCCAAGGAAACTCGTGACAAGGCTGTGACTTACGTATGGGGTGAGGCCAGGAATGCAGCTGGTGAGGTGAAAACCGTGCGTTTGCGAACAGCGAATGGCTACACCGTTACCAAAGACGGCGGCTTGCATCTCGCCAAAAAGATTCTGGAGTCGGAAAATTTATCCGGTTACAAAACCCCGTCAATGATCGGGGGTTCGGAACTAGTGCTGGAATTACCCGGTAGTGGAGAGTTTGAGATTTCGTGATACGGTTCAGGGTTAAAATAATTCGCTCATACTTAATTTCAACAACGAAAAAAATTTCTAACCTCGGTTTGACGGCAATAAGTCGATCCAGGCAGTTGTATTAATAAATTACCGATGAAATTGCGGAATCCCGGTGTGGGTTAAGTTTTAATGGATTGGAGTGAATGATTCCGAACGCTTACATGCCATGGGATTCAATGAATCCGCATCAGAAAGTTAATGCATGCATTAAGGGTTTTTGAATTACTTTTTAGCTTGTCGCTTTTTGGCTTGTTTTGCCTGTTTTTTCTTTTTTTGACGTTTTTGCGCGGCGGATCTCTTGGGTTTTTCTTTACGCTTGGAATTTTTATCTTTGGATTTAGGCTTCTTGGGCTTGGAGTCCTTTGCCATTACCTGATTGGCTTCTTTTTCGTTCTCGGATCTGGGTTTTCTTTTATCTTTATCGCGTGAGCTGGCGATTGTATTTTTGCGATTCTCACTGCGTTTATCATCACGTTTGGGCTTGCGAGCGTCAGTATGAGATCTACGCTTAGGCTTGTCATGACCGCCTTTTGAGTTCTTGCCACTGTCTGCCTTGGATATTTTCAATTGCTGACCGGACACCCATACATTTTTAAGCTCCTTAAAGGTTTCGGTAGGCATATCGGCTGGAAGATCCACAAAACTGTGTCTGTCCATTATATTAATACGCCCAATATAACGGCTGTCCAGATCGGCTTCATTGGCAATTGCACCAACAATATTGCCAGGTCTTACGTCATGCTCATGGCCGACTTCTATGCGGAAGCGTTCCATGCCTTTTTCAGGTTGAAAATCTTCGCGTGCCCGGCCTTTTTTGTTTTTATCCCTGCGCCCACGCGAACGATTTTCAACAGCATCGCTTTTTTTCCAGGTATCGCGTGAACGCTCCCTGGAAGTATCCAGAAAAAATGGCGTATCGCCTTGAGTGATGTTTGCCAGAGCGGCCGCGACTTTTTCAGGAGCTACTTCGTGTTCGCTTATATATTCCTCGATCATTTGGGTATAAAATCCGAGATCGCCATCGGCAAGTGATTGGCTAATGCGTTGTTTAAAACGGGAAATACGCTGCTCGTTTATTTCTTTGGTGGAAGGTAACTGCATTTGTTCGATCTTGGAGTTGGTCGCTTTCTCGATCGAGCCCAACATACGGCGCTCGCGTGGCGCGACAAACAAAATCGCATCGCCTTCACGTCCTGCGCGTCCGGTGCGACCGATGCGATGCACATAGGACTCGGTGTCATGCGGAATGTCGTAATTGATCACATGACTGATGCGTTCCACGTCCAGGCCACGCGCAGCCACATCGGTGGCAACCAGAATATCCAGCTTGCCATTTTTTAAATTATTAATTAAGCGTTCGCGTTGTGCCTGAGCCACATCACCATTAATCGCTGACGCAGCATAACCGCGGGCCGTCAGTTTTTCGGCGAGTTGTTCGGTGGAGTTCTTGGTACGCACAAAAATAATAATGGCAGCGAATTCTTCCGCCTCCAATATCCGGGTCAAGGCATCCAGTTTATTGGTGCGACTCACTAACCAATAACGTTGTCGTATCGTGGATGCAGTAGACGAACTTTGTTTAATCGTAACCTGTTCGGGATTGTTTAAGTATTTTGTGGCAATACGACGGATCTGTTTTGGCATGGTTGCCGAAAACAAAGCGATCTGCCTGTCATCCGGGGCCTGCTCCAATACCCATTCAACGTCATCAATAAAGCCCATGCGTAGCATTTCATCGGCTTCGTCCAGCACCAGAACTTTCAAGTTATCGACTTTCAAGGTGCCTTTGCGCATATGGTCCATAACCCGACCCGGAGTGCCAACCACCACATGTACACCACGTTTCAAGCCACGAATCTGGGTGTCATAAGCCTGGCCGCCATAGATGGGAAGCACATGAAAACCCTTAATGTGTTTGGCGTAACTTTGAAATGCTTCCGAAACTTGAATTGCCAATTCACGGGTCGGTGCGAGCACCAACACCTGAGGGTCTTTTTGTTTCAGGTCCAGTTTGCTCAGCAAGGGTAATGCGAATGCCGCAGTCTTACCCGTACCGGTTTGAGCTTGCCCCAGGACATCACGACCATCCAGTAAAAAGGGAATGGTTTGTGCCTGGATCGGGGTCGGGGTTTCGTAACCCACTTCGTTCAATCCTGTAAGAATAGCGGGGCTGAGTGCAAGCTCTTTAAATGCACTTGGTGTGGGATCTGTCATGGGAAAACCTGGAACAATTTTTGGAGCGCGGATTGTGAATGCATTTCACTCGCGCGCTAATGGGCGTGTAGTGTAGCGGTTTAGAATTGTGACACTGGGGAATTTGCCGCTTTTTTCGCCGCTTTGATCGTAACTATTAAATACTTCAACTAAAACAATAAGTTATAATCGTTTGCTATGAAAATTGAAAAAACTGGTCTGGTTTATGAAACGGCAAAAATTGAATGGCGGGCCTTACAGCGTTTCTACGCGCAAGGTAATGTCATGCACGTTGCTTCAAAACTGGACCTGGTACGGGTGGCCACCGCGTTTTTGCATGACGATGTTGCGGCAGTAGGTGCATGGCAGGCTGCAGGACAAGTACGAAAGGTGGATGATGCACAGGCTTTACAATGGTTTGAATCCGATGCACAGGTCTGGGCGGTGACAGTTGCGCCCTTTGTTCTGGTGCAATCAATTCATTCTAAAAATTGAGCATAGGTTTGCACATGCGATCGCAAATTTGTGTTCCGCGCTTACGCAATACCGGATTTTCTAATGTCTGTTAATAACCCCAATCATTACGATGTCATTGTTATCGGCGCCGGTGCTGCGGGCTTGATGTGTGCGATTACTGCTGGTCAAAGAGGCCGAAGAGTGCTTATTATCGATCACGCCAATAAAGTCGGTAAAAAGATCCTGATGTCAGGTGGCGGCCGATGTAATTTCACCAATTTGCACACTTCGGATAAAAATTTCCTTTCCGCCAATGCGCATTTTTGCAAATCGGCACTGTCACGCTACACGCAATACGATTTTATCGAGCTGGTTGAAAAACATCAGATTGAGTATCAAGAAAAAAAACACGGGCAATTATTTTGTGTGAATAAAGCTAAAGATATCGTCAGATTACTTTTGGATGAATGTGAAAGTGCCGCTGTGCGGGTCGAAACCTCGATGTCTGTGAATAAGATCAACTATAAAAATGAAATGTATTCACTTGCGACCTCACAATATTCGGTCAGTTGCGATTCTCTGGTCATTGCAACAGGAGGCTTATCCATTCCACGCATGGGCGCAACCGGGTTTGGTTATCAAGTGGCCGCACAATTCGGTTTGCGGGTTAATGACACATCAGCGGCTTTGGTTCCATTTGTACTGACCGAGAGTTTGCAACAGCAGTTTGAGCATTTGTCGGGAATTTCAGCTCCTGCGCAAGTGAGTTGTAATGACATGTCGTTCACTGAAGATATGTTGTTTACTCATCGCGGTTTGAGTGGACCGGTGATGTTGCAGATATCCTCCTATTGGAAACCCGGGGACACTTTATCGATAAATCTGTTACCCAAAATGGATTTGCAAGAAAAATTGCAAACTTTACGCTCTAACGGAAAAATCCAGCGGGTAAAGAATTTTTTAATGGAGCACTTGAGCAAGCAGCTGGTGGAAAGCTTGTCGTCACTTTATCTAAAAGATTTGGCAGACAAACGTATTGCTGATCTTGCAAACGTTGATATCGATACATTGACAAAATATTTACAAGAGTGGGAGATCAAGCCATCCAGCACGGAAGGCTATAG
This sequence comes from Gammaproteobacteria bacterium, assembly GCA_013001575.1. NCBI lineage: Bacteria > Pseudomonadati > Pseudomonadota > Gammaproteobacteria > Gammaproteobacteria bacterium. Next base: position 4,261 of record JABDMI010000124.1, on the reverse strand, counting down.
AACCGCGGAAGTGACATTGGGTGGTGTGGATACAGACGATGTGTCGTCCAAAACTTTTGAGTGTAAAAGTCAACAAGGGCTATATTTCATTGGTGAAGTGTTGGATGTGACCGGTTGGCTGGGTGGGTTTAACTTTCAATGGGCCTGGGCGAGTGGTTATGCGGCAGGAATGTATGTTTAAATAAAAAGTCAACATTCAATTTCTGATATAAAATCTACAACAGATCAACTAGATAACTTCTACAAAATATCGGAGTAATTATGTCTGACTACATCGACGGATTCATTTTTCCCATTCAGACCGAGCGTTTAAGCGAATACAAACTACTTGTTGAAGCGGTTGCGGACATTTGGAAAGAACATGGCGCACTCGACTATCAGGAGTTTATCGGTGACGATATGAATTTGGCCGGGACGCGATCGTTTACCGATCTCATTGATGCAAAAGAAGGTGAAATTGTCGTGTTTGGCTGGGTGACGTTTAAATCACGTGAAGTACGTGATGCAGTCAATCAGAAAGTCGCGACAGACCCGCGCATTGTGGATTTGATGGATAAATTTGACACAGGTTTTGACCCTACTCGAATGGCTTATGCTGGATTTCAGTCACTTTTTCAGCAACATGATTGATTCAGGTTGCATGTTAAAAATTTGAAATATCAATGCCCAAAAAATGTATTGTGGCTTAAGTGATGCTTTCGAACTAGCAGCATATTTTTAAGTATGAAAAACCTCGAAGACATCCGCAAGCACACCATTCAGACCTATGAAAAACATGCTCAGACTTGGGATATGCATCGCCCTAGAGTATTAATAGAAAAACCCTGGTTAGATAAATTCATAGAACTATTGCCCCCACAGGGTCGAGTGTTGGATGTGGGTTGTGGTGCCGGTGAGCCAATAACCGGTTACTTGCTTAAGCAAGGATTCGACATAACAGGACTGGATGCATCTCCAGGCATGCTGGAAATTGCCAGAATGCGTTTTCCAAACGCAAGTTGGGTAGAAATGGATATGCGAGATATGCAGTTTGATACCAAGTTTGACGGAATCATCAGTTGGGATGGTTCTTTTCATCTCACTCAAGCAGTACAACGCCAGCTTCTTCTTCAATTCGCCCGGCATCTGCACCCTAATGGCGCCTTGTTGATGACTATTGGGCACGAAGCGGGTGAGGTGACCGGAACTGTCGAAGGGGATGCTGTGTATCATGCCAGTATGGCGCCTGACGAGTATCGGGATATTCTGAGGTCTCTTGAATTCGGGCGTATTGAAATCAAATTACAAGATGAAAACTGTGGCTTGCATTCGATTTTATTGGCACAAAAGCAGTAAACCTGAAATAATTAACTTTAAATGCAGTTGCTTATCTTATTCTTTGTTCTGTCGATCCTGTTCTCTTTTCTGTGTTCTATCTGGGAAGCGGTGTTGCTGAGTATTACCCCTTCCTACATTAACCGTAAAGTGCATGAGAATAAAAAGATCGGGCATGACTTATTAAAGTTCAAAGAGGATATTGACCGACCGCTATCAGCCATTTTGACGCTTAATACCATCGCACACACGGTGGGGGCTATAGGTGTCGGTGCCCAGGCTGCAAAAATATTTGGTAGTGGTGCTCACTTTTTAGGTTTGCCGACTGAAAGTGTAATTGCCGGATTTATGACCATGGCTATTTTGATCTTGTCTGAAATTATCCCCAAAACCATTGGCGCGAACATGTGGGAAAAACTCGCGCCTTTCACTGTGAAATCGATCAAGGTTTTGTTGGTTATTCTTGTCCCTTTTGTCTGGATCAGTCAGCTCATTACCAAAAATCTCAAGCGTGACAAAGACAAAAGTATTTTCAGTCGCGCCGACATTGCAGCCATTGCCCACGCCAGTGAGGAAAGCGGAGTGCTGGACAAGAGCGAATCGGACATTATCAAAAATCTCTTGCGATTCAAGGAGGTCATGGTCAAGGATATTATGACTCCGCGCACGGTGGTGGTGAAGGCCGATGAGAATATGACCTTGATGGAGTTTCACAACCAGCATCAACCTTTGCGATTTTCACGAATCCCGATCTACTCGGAATCGGACGACAACATCAGTGGTATAGTTTTAAAAGACGAACTCCTGCAACATCTGGTTGAAGACAAAGATGAGACTCTGATGAAAGACATCAAACGCGATGTTCTGGCAGTTCTCGATGGCATGCCCTTGCCCGCTTTGTATGAAAGTCTCACCACTGAGAGTGCCCATATTGCTATTGTTGTCGATGAATACGGATCCCTGGTTGGCATTGTTACCATGGAAGACCTGATTGAGACATTGCTGGGGCTGGAGATTGTTGATGAATTCGACAAAGAGCCGGACTTGCAAAAATTTGCCCGGGATAAATGGAAAACCCGCGCCAAAGAACTGGGCTTGATCGAGTAAACCGAGATACATATGACTACACAAAAGAAAAACTGGAGACTCATCTATTGGCTGATAGCTGCGATCATTTTGCTAATACCATTGGTCGCCATGCAATTTACCCAAGAGGTTAATTGGGCGATTATGGATTTTGTGGTGATGGGTGCGATGCTACTGTCCCTTGGTATAGGTTTTGAAGCACTGGTGCGTCTCAGTAAAAACCCTAAAAACCAACTCATTGGTGCCATCGTCATGATCGGCGTATTCTTATTGATCTGGCTTCAGGGTGCCGTTGGTATTTTTTAAGCTGTCACTAGGAATACTAAATGAAAGTAAATGACCTATGCCCGCAAGGAATTACTGATGAGGATCTCGACTATCAGGGTTCACGCTATGCCGAAGTAAAGGAAGCAGTTTTTGCCAATCCATACCAGCGTGTCTGGGGCGCACCCGGCGAACCGCCATTCCCTCATCATGCAGTTACTACACGTGGTGTATACGAAGGCTTTCTACCGGGTGGCAAGCCCGATCAATTCAAACAAGCCGCAATTCGGACCTTAAAAACATCCGCTGACCTGCGTTGGGGCGAACACGCAAAAGGATTTCGAAAACTCATCCATTCCAATGGCGTGTGTATGACCGGAACCTGGGAGATCACTAATGATAACGAGTTCAGTGGATTTTTTAAAAAAAGCAGTAAAGGAAAGATCATTACCCGACTTTCGTGTGGCAGCTCGGCAATCAAAAGTGGCAATAAAAGAGCCTTTGGGTTTGCTGGCAAGCTTTATCCAACCATGGATGAAAACCATCAAGAACTTCTAAAACCCGCCAGTTTCTTTTGTCTGGATTCCTTGTCTGGAAATGACGCCACACACTACACCGATGTTACCTTACTCAATGGAATTGCAGTGCGAATCCTGGATGTTGACTTACCCGGGAAACTCATGCTCTTGAGGGCGGGCATTGTTTTTGGTGGTCTCGACAAGAATGGAAGTTTACGCCAGGTCTACCAGATCGCCGAACTCGACAAAGCACCCGATGAAGCTTGTAATGCACCTGAATTCATGTGTCTTGTTCCCTCTGAAGGACATTTAACCATCGATGAAGAAGATTTTAGAGATGAATTGCTGGGGCATATTTACGATAAGGGTAATCCGGTTCCACAGCGCACCTTGTGTTTTGATATTTTGGTCTCGAATCAGGGTAAAGAAGTCGGCAATGCAGTCACGGGTTCAAAATTTGAAGTGACTGACTGGCATAAAATTGGCAAGATCACTTTAGAGGACGGAGTTGCTTCCCACAATGCAGATCATGTACTGCACTTTACCCATCCTCCGTGGAGAAACGACCGCAATGATCCCGACTCGGTAGCCAAGAAGAATATTACTTAGTGATTTTTAACGGATTCGAAAAACACACTGTCGAGATTTGAAAAATCACATTCATGATCAAAAGCTCCAACTCATTCCGAGAGAAAACACATTGGTGCTATACGAATCCTGATCCACATACAAATAGCCGAGATCCATCGCCAGGTCATCTGATAATGGAAATTCGTAATTCAGGTTGTATTGTGTGCTGTCCGATTGCGATAACAGGCTGGTATCAAAAGTCAGGCCGACGGTGAGAAATTTATCGCTATCGGTGTAGTAACCTAGGCTTATACCGGTTGATGTTTCTTCCAGCGGGTTATTTGTGGTGAATAATAATTGCTGTATCTGTGCAAAGCGTTCGTTATCCACGATCTCGCCATCGTAAGCGTATTGTTTGTGTTCAAAGCCCAAAAGAAAATTCTCCCAACCGCCATAAATCGCACTTATGCCGATGCCGAGTCCATCATTTTCACGTTGTATTTCCAGCA
>JABDMI010000123.1 GCA_013001575.1 Gammaproteobacteria bacterium | reverse complement strand
TGGACTCACGGATCAATCCGGGTAAGCGTTTAAAAGGAATCTCACGCAAGATCAACACTTCAACAATAAACACATACAAGGCCGTGACCGCCGCGGCTTCCGAGACGGCAAAGTACCCCGAGTAAATACCGCCCAACACGATCAGCGGCAACGGCATTTCCCAGATAGCATCTTTAAACGCTTTTGCGATACTGTATTGTTCGCCATCCGCTTTTGACTTGCTGCTGCTTTGCACTGACATTTGTGGGTTATTGCGATTCGCCCACCAACAATACACGCCCAACATTACGATCATCAAGATACCCGGCACGATTCCGGCAATGAATAAATTATCGATACTGGTTTCTGCAATCACATCTGCTTTTTCGTAATAACTGCGACCGACTTGTTGCGTCACAATCCCGTACAGAATCAAAGGCAATGACGGTGCAAACAACAAACCAAGACTTCCGCCAGTGGTCACCAATCCGAGTGAAAAATTTTCCTGATATCCGGACTGACGCAAGGCCGGGTATAACAATGCCCCCAAGGCCACGATTGTGATTCCGGTTGCGCCGGTAAAGGCCGTGAAAAATGCACACACCACCAAAGTGACAATCGCAAAACTTCCCGGCAATTTACCCAGTAATACATCAGACAGTCGCACCAGACGGTTTGGCGCCTGACTCTCACTCAAGACATAACCGGCAAATGTGAACAAGGGTATGGCAAGCAAGATCGGGGTTTCAGCCATGGTGTAAAAGTTTTCACTCACAGATACCGGAGACAAAAACTCATCACGCGTGAAATTCCACAATGCTCCTGCCGCTATCACGACAAACAAAGGTGCGCCAATGAGTGCCAACACCACCAATACGATGCCAACAATGATCATACTCATGTGTTGGCCTCACTTTTCCCGGGTATGCCAAATTCAGAATCTGGGGAACCTGTGTATAAAAAGACGTTATACACAAAGCGCAGGCCCATTAAGGCAAAGCCCAGGGGCATGATCATTTGTAATATCCAAACCGGAATATCACTAAAAGTACGCACATCAAACTGGATGGAGATCTGGACCAGCTCGATAGAGTAAAATGCCAATAACAGGCAAATAATAGCGGCAAATGCGTTGGTGAAGCGTTGAATCTGTATATTTATGCGTTCTGGCAAAAGTTTACTCAACACATCTATACTTAAGTGTTTGTTCTCGCGCGTCGCCACCAGTGAACCGAATATGGTGAGGTATAAGACCAGCATTTTCAAGGCAGGATCGGCCCAGCTCAAACCGGTAGAAAAACCGTTACGCAATATTATCTGGGCGCAGGCGATCAGCACCGTGGCAAATAACAATCCAACCAGAATTATATCTTCAAGCAGCGAAAGATATCGCTCACCCTTTCGAAGTTTGTTCACAAATCCCTGCACGTTTTTTTACCCCACTTATTCAAGCACGACTTCCAATTTGTCTGGTTTCAGATTGACAATATTATACGGATTATTGTTTTCCTACTGTAGCATTAAAAAAACGGCCATTAAGGCCGCTTTATTATCTATTACTGGATTCACTGTGAGGTTCGGTAATCCTTGATATGTTGTTGTGCCATATTGTAGAGATCTTTGGACACTTTACCCTCAGCCACTTTATTTTCGATAAAGTCATGCACTTGCTGAACAATTTTGTCAACCTCTTGTTTTTCACCTTTATCGAAGCTTACCCCGTTTTCACGCAATGCTTTTTCGGCGTTAATGTTATCCGCATAATTATCCGCATCAATTTTTTTGTATACCCGGCCGAACACCTCTTTAACAATCACCTGGTCAGCTGCATCCAGCTTACTGAAAAATCGTTTATCAATAACCAGAGTTCCATAAATATAGACGAGTGGCTGATCCAGCACATATTTGATCTTGGTATGCCATTGCAATGCGATTGCACCAATAGCCGAAGTGCCGACAATTTCCAGCAACTGGGTTTGCAAGCCAGTCAATACATCGGTGAGTGGTAATTTAACCGGCGACAATCCAAGCTCTCGCATAACTTCGAAACTCATATCGTCGTCTTCCGGGACCCAGAGTTTTTTCCCTTTGAGGTCGTCCAGGGTACGCATTTTGTCAGCCGACATCAGTTTGCCAAAGCCACCCTGGGCCAAACCAAAACCGATAAAGCCGCTTTCTTCCAGGCCCTGTATCAACACGCTGTCCATATGCTGGCGGACATAAGCGGCTTCTTCGGCACTTTCAAACAAAAATGGTAATGAGTAAATTCCAAAATCCGGATAAATGCGACTTATCCCGCCTGTGGTGAACGCCCCGCCATGCAATTGCCCAATACGGATCTTGCGGGTAACACTGGCTTCGTTGCCCATCACGCCGCCACCGTAAAACTTCACACTCACGCGGCCATCAGTACGTTGTTTGATCTCATCTGCACCAGCGCGCATGGCATTCATCCAGGCCGACCCTTCCGGAGCGACAGTCGCAAGTTTGAGCTGGGCGGCTGACGCGCCGAAAACCAGTCCAGTACTCGCAAGCAAGATGAGCGCAGTCTTGAGTAATCTATTAGTCAACATTCTTATTTGTCCTGTTTGCAAAAAAATTTAAAGGTTACACCTGTTTATGTATAATTATTGTGAGTCGGGAAAAGTATTCAAAAATAATCATCTGCGGATTCTAATAATTGTTTCGCCTCTTCTTTAGCCAAAGTATTACTCATGGTAAAACTGTTGGCAATGGTCTCACTTTGTAAAACTTCGTTAAGTAATTTGTCATGCAATTCCCGGTCATACAATGTGCGCGCATATGACTTGGCGTATTCGACTTTGGCGGATAGATTGTTGCCCTTGCTGAGAGCAATTGCCTCTTCAAAATAGCGTTTAGCAAGGTCGGGCTTTCCACCAAGAGCCGGTGGTCGAAGTGTATTGAGAATTCCCAAATACATTTTAATGCTGCCATCTCCATAATCGTCCTGCAATTCGACAATCCGCGTCAATACAAGTTCGGCTTTGGGCAATTGTGCGATCGCTGACCAATCATCCGAATTGGCCCTTATCCATACCAGCCAGCTAGTTGCGGCGGCGGCTAATGCATCAATATTCTCGAGTTTTGCAATACTCACGTGCTTGGTGAATGTATCAAAATCCATGCCATTCAGATTACATGGCGAAATTTTCAATGACAGGCAAAAGGCTTTTTCACCATGGGTGTAGGCCGTATCAGAAAGTTTTTTCGTGCGTTCGGGGTCATTGATAAAAGCCGCGGTATACAAAGAGTACATTTGTGCAGCAGAACTTCTCAATGGTTCGTTGTCAGGCGACTGACGAATAAAGCCTTCTGTTAATAACAAAAATGCCGGCGCACCCTCGCGCACCAATTCCGGGTCATTCTGGTCGAGCACAGAAGCCGCAAGACTGTCGGAAAAATTCAATAAGGGTTTTTCAATAATTTGAGCGCAACCGATCAATGAAATCGATACGGCGCACACAAACAGTGCTTGAAAAAATACACGAATGATTTCCGGCATGGAAGTAATTCCTTTTGCAAAAGTTGCCATAGTGTTGTTTGTCCCAATACTGTGCATTATACCGTCAGCCAGCCAAGCATACGACCACATAAAACTAATTCTTTGTGCTAATTATGTGACAGTTTTCAAGGCTCTTGTGAAAATTGCCCTTACGGAAATTGCTCTACGCCTTCATGCGCCAATAACCAGCGTTTAACCTCCAGCATGGGGCCTGAGGAATGACCGCAATATCCACCCAGCCCGGTTTTAGCCACAATTCGATGGCAAGGGATCAGGATCGGGATCCGGTTTCGACGACAAGCATTTGCAGCAGCACGTGCACCGCTATCAATACTCTCAGCCAATTGCCCATAGGTCCAGACCTGACCGAGAGGAATTCGGCGTAATGCATTCCAGACTTTTTTCTGGTAGTCGGTACCCTCACTGGCGAGGACCACATCAATCGGGGTTGAGGGGTCTTCCTGATAATTGAATAATGCTTCCCAAACCTGCTTGCCCGTGGCACTGCGCGGTAAGGTTTCCGGCGTATTGGGCGGTAAAAAGTCCAGTCCAACCAGATTTGGTCCATAAGTCCGGATTCCCACCACCCCAAATGGAAAAGTCACACTGCCATCATACAATTCACGCTCGGATCCAGCACTGATGACTTCAGATTTGGACGATTGTTTTCGGGATTTTTTCATTGCCTTAAGTATAAGCCTTCTCTGGAATAAGTCGACGCATATGAACAGTTTTTGTCAATGAGAAAAATTAAATCGCACACATAAAAAAGAGCGCTTGAGACCCGGTCTCAAACACTCTTTTTGCCTGCTAGCTTGCTGATAACGCGATCCGCTCAATTGCTGATCTGCGTTTTAGGCAAATCTAGATTTTTTCTTTAATACGTGCTGAACGACCCGAACGATCGCGCAAGTAATACAGTTTTGCACGACGAACGTCACCACGGCGTTTTACTTTAATTCCGGCAATGCTCTTGCTGTGGGTCTGGAAAACACGTTCCACGCCTTCGCCATGCGAAATTTTGCGTACCGTGAAAGCTGAATTCAGGCCGCGCTTGCGCTTTGCGATAACTACGCCTTCAAAAGCCTGGATACGCTCACGGGTACCTTCAACTACACGTACATCAACCACAACAGTATCGCCTGGATTAAATTCCGGAAGATCGGTTCTGAGTTGTTCGTTCTCTAATTTTTCAATGATATTGCTCATTGTTATTTACCTTTTCAAAACGGTAGAAAAATTTCTACACCAAATTAACAAAAATCTTTATTTTAAACGACTATTTTTTAACGGCATTCTTGTTGCCAGCTTCTGAACAGTCATTCTTTTCCAACAAATCCGGCCTGCGCTGTTGCGTTCGCTGCAAGGCTTGTTGTTTGCGCCATTCGGCAATCGCCTGATGATCACCGCTGAGCAAAACTTCAGGCACCTTTTGCCCGTCAATTTCAGCTGGCCGTGTGTAATGCGGATAATCCAGCGCGCCTTGCATGAATGAGTCCTGCAATGCCGACTCCTCATCACCCAGAACTCCGGGGATCAATCTTGCCACGGCATCCATCACAGCCAATGCGGGTAACTCCCCACCTGACAAAACATAGTCACCAATACTCAGCTCGATATCTATGTCATGTACTATCAGTCGTTCATCAATTCCTTCGTAACGACCAGCCACCAGGATCATTCCCGGCAGTTGAGCCATTTGCACGGCCTGTTGCTGATCAAAGCGACAGCCTGCCGGTGACATATAGATCACCGGGCTACCCTTTGGTGCCAGGCTTTTCACCTCGGCGATGGTTTTGCGCAAAGGCTCAACACACATCACCATCCCAGGGCCACCGCCATACGGTCGGTCATCAACACTGGCATGCACATCACTGGTATGTCGCCGTGGATTCCAAACCCGTAATTCCAGTTTGCCATTTTGCAAGGCGCGGCCTACAACTCCAACCCCCGCAAATGCTTCCACTTCTTGTGGAAACAAACTGATGATGTGAATTTGCATAACGCTCACCTCAATCAGTTAAATAACTCATATCCCAGTCGACCGTGATCGTTCCAGATTCGAGGTCTACTGTTTTAATCACCTGTCCCCACACATAGGGGATCAGAATATTCTTCGCATTCGTGTCGCATGGTTTCACCACCAGCACATCGTTTGCGCCTGTGGCCAGTAAATGATCCACTTGCCCTAATTCGGCATTGTGTTGGTCCTTTACCTGTAAGCCGATCAACTGATGCCAGTAAAAATCATTGGCGTCCAGATTATCAAGCTGGTTTTTGTGGATGTAGATATTGCAACCCAGCAGACTTTCAGCCTTGCAGCGATCATCCACACCGTCCAATTTAGCTATCAGGCCTTTACCCTGGGCCTTCCCTTTGCTTACTTCCAGTTCATCCAGAGTTCCACTGTTTGAGCCGGGTTTTTGCAAATACCATATTGGGTATTCGAAAATATTATTCTTGGGTTCGCAGTAGGAAAGAATCTTGAGCCAACCATGTAGCCCGAAAACCCCACCAACTTTTCCCAGTAGCAGTAATGCCTGATCACTCGTGGAGTGCGACATACTGCCAGTCGATTTACGCTGCGTCGGCTTGAGCCGCTTTAGCGTTATCTTTTAATAATTTTTTCACGCGCTCGGAAGGTTGCGCACCTTGTCCGATCCAGTGGTCAACACGCGCAACATCAATACGTAATTTTTCTGCATTGCCTTTGGCAAGCGGATTGAAAAAACCAACACGTTCGAGATAACGACCGTCACGACGGTTACGACTGTCGGTGACCACCAGGTGATAAAAAGGTGCTTTTTTGGCACCACCGCGGGATAAACGAATAACAACCATTTAAAATTTCCTCTGTGAAGTACTGAGCAATCTCAGGACTAAAAAACCGCCGCAATGCGAATTACACTGTGTGCAAGGCATCTGGCGACGGCTAAAGTTCGTAGTTAGCCGCCTATTGTATGAGAATTTATCGAAAATGTACACTCATTGTGCATTAGTTTGAATTGACCATGCTTTGCCCCTAAGTCTTTGTAATTTGGGGACTTTAGCCTTTACATGAACTAATTTAAGCTTTTCAGCAATATACAGCCGAATTGTTGTTTATTACGCTTCCACGCTCTACGCCAGCAAGCGGCCAGGTCATGCTCCGGGGATTATTGCAGACCACCTGGAAAACGCCCGCCCATAGCCCGCATCATGCCTTTCATGCCGCCTTTGCGCATTTTTTTCATGGTTTTTTGCATTTGCTTGAATTGCTTGAGCAGCCGGTTGAGATCCTGAACCTGCTGACCGGCACCTGCGGCGATGCGCCTTTTGCGCGAAGGGTTGATGACATTCACAAAATGCCGTTCTTGCGGCGTCATTGAGTCGATCAAGGCAATTTGGCGTTTAAGCATTTTGTCCGAGAGCTGACCGGGCATTTGTTGCATGGCTTTGGCGCCACCCGGTAACTTCTCCAATAGCGCACCCAGACCACCCATGCTGAGCATTTGTTCGTATTGGTCTTTGAGATCAACCAGATCGAAGGCTTTGCCCTTTTTGAATTTGCGTGCAAGTTTTTCGGCTTTGTCTTTATCAACTTGTTGTTCGACTTGTTCGACCAGACTTAAGACATCGCCCATACCCAGAATACGTGAAGCGATACGATCTGGATGGAACACTTCCAGCGCATCGATCTTTTCCCCTAGACCAATAAACTTGATCGCGGCACCGGTGATCTGACGCACCGATAGAGCAACACCACCGCGCGCATCTCCATCGGCCTTGGTTAATACAACACCGGTCAGGTCCAGGGAATCGGCAAAGGCCTTGGCGGCATTAACCGCATCTTGCCCGGCCATGGAGTCCACCACAAAAAGGGTTTCGGCGGGTTTTAAATGGGTTTGCAGAGCTTGAACTTCATCCATCATGGCACTGTCGATACCCAGGCGACCCGCGGTATCCACGATCAGAACATCCATCTGCGCCAAACGCGCCTGGTTTAAGGCACGTTGCACAATTTCCAGGGGTTTTTCTTCAGGACTTGAAGCCAGGTAATTTGCACCAACTTGTGACGACAAGGTTTCCAATTGTTTAATAGCCGCTGGACGATAAACATCGGCACTGACCATGGCCACTTTTTTCTTTTGCGCTTGAAGATGCAGGGCAAGTTTGGCCGCGGATGTGGTTTTGCCGGCACCTTGCAAACCCGCAAGTAAAATAACTGCCGGTGGCTCTGCATTCAAATTCAAAGGGTGCAGCTCGGACCCAAGAGCCTCAACCAGTTCGGCATGCACCAGTTTGATCAGAGCCTGGCCCGGAGTCAGGCTTTTGGTGATGGTTTCACCAACAGCTTTTTCTTTGATGTCAGAAACAAAGCCTTTCACCACAGGTAAAGCGACATCCGCCTCCAATAAGGCCATGCGCACTTGTCTGAGGGTGTCTTTTATATTGTCTTCGGTGATGCGGCCTTTGCCTTTAAGGCTGTCAACCACACCGGTCAAGCGTTCACTTAAACGGTCAAACATGGAATATCCTGTAGTAGCGGTCGTGATTGGCACGACGCAAATCTGTAAAGATCAATTATAACGGATTAGGGTTATGGATTAACTAACGGAAGAAATTTGACCCACATAGACTGGATCAGAAATGGCAATTTAGAGCTCGAAATGCTCGTTACCCATTAAGCGAAATACGTTGCGATCCTCGATCTGATCTTGCAATTGCTGCATGATGAGTTCTTCACTACCTGGTTTTAGATGGGTGATGAAAATATCACAGTCATGGTCCAGCTTATGAAGATCCTGCGCCAGTGTTTTAGGGCAATAATGGCCTGCGATATCGGCGAGTTCCTGCAACTCATCTTCAAATGCCGCTTCCAGAATAAACACATCAACCTGATTGCAATCATTCAGCGCTGGCCAGAGCGTATTATTGGATTTTGTATCACCGCTAAATACGAAAACACCACCTTGCGGGCTGGTTACCACATAGGAATAACAAGGCACCACATGATTTACATCGACTGCTTTGATTTTCCGGCCATCCAGCTCTACAACTTGTCCGCTCTCGATCGCTTCAAAAATGATGGACGGATTTTCTTTAGTTGGCAACTCGGTGAAATCCGGCCACATGACCCAATTGAATATATGTTGTTTAACGGCTTGAATAGTGGCTTCACTGGCATAGACTTTAAGCGGGTGATCCACGTTGCCAAATATGGTATCCACTAACAGTGGTAAAGATACCGTATGGTCAAGGTGTGAATGTGTAATGAATATATGCTGGATATTTTTCATTTGCTCGATACTGAGATCACCAATCCCGGTGCCGCAATCGATCAATATGTCCTGATCCACAAGAATGGATGTCGTGCGCAGGTTTGCACCGATGCCACCACTGCACCCGAGAATCCTGATTTGCATATTATTTTCTGACATCTGTTTTACACTCTGCTGGTACACATCATACCAGTCGCCTTCTTGATTATTCTTTTGTTAGAGTTTCAATAGCTTAGGGTTTATACTTATAGCTAATATTTATTAATATGTGCAGCGCCCATAATTTGCCGTATTATCACCCAAGCAACCCTGATTCACCAAGAAAATATTTAAAAAACTGTGGAAACGGTCACAATAATTACTCTTATTTGCATGATTTTGCTCGGTTTTGCCGCATTCGGCACAGCTAAAGGCTTACGCAATTCGCAAAATACCGGCAAATCGCAACCCGGTGTCATGGTCAATGCCAGTGCTATTCTGGCCTCATTTTTATATTTGGTGATTTGCGCACTCACTATTCTGCCCGCCTTGAACTCAGCCGACACCGGATTAAGTCTCAGTCTGGGTGGTGCAGTGGCCTTGATCGGACTGGTTTATCTGGGTTTGGGCTTGTGGTATTTTTGCGAGCAACAATTGCGCGGTTTAAGCGTCATGTTATTTGTTTTGGCAATGCTGTGTTGCCTGGGATTACTCTACACTGATAGCAGTTATCTCATCGATCGACAGGGCTGGGCACTTTATTTACACCTGGGTTTGTCACTAGCTGCTTATGCCTTTATTTCTTTTGCCGCCCTATTGACCATTATCGAGCCCTGGCAAAGTGCACGCTTGCGTAAGCGCCCCGGAGTCGCCACTTATTATATTCCACCACTGGAAAGTCTGGATTCGCAAACTTTTAAATTGATCGGATCCGGATTCGTATTGCTTAGCATGGCTTTATTAACCGGATTCTTTTTTCTGGAGAACATGCTCAGCCAACACCTCAATCACAAAGTGGTTTTATCCATTCTGTCCTGGTTGGTGTTTGCCATTTTACTGCTTGGCCGCTGGCGCCTTGGCTGGCGCGGTAAAACAGCGATGCGTCTGGCCCTGCTTGGATTCGGCCTGCTACTTCTCGCCTATTTTGGAAGCAAGTGGGTACTGGAAGTGCTTTTGCAACGCTCATGGAGCTAAACTAACGAGCACTGTACTCCATGTTTCTAGTAATTCAAGACTTGAACCTCAACAATAAAACCCTAGGCATTCGCCTTTAATGAGAACTTAATTGAACGAAATACCCATCAGCGGTCTATTTATTATTCTGATAATTCTGTTGTGCTTATCGGCATTCTTCTCAAGTACCGAGACGGCCCTGATGAGTTTGAATCGTTACCGCTTGCGCCACTTGGCAAAAAACGGATCGCGCAAAGCCAAACTGACCGAGCGCCTGTTGAAAAGACCCGACCGCCTGATTGGCATAATTCTGATCGGTAATAATGTAGTGAATGTGGGCGCGACCATGTTGACGACCGTGATCGGGTTTCGCCTCGGCGGTGAACTCGGTGCCGCAGCGGCCGGTGGGCTTTTGATCATTGCGGTATTGGTGTTTGCCGAGGTTACTCCAAAAACACTTGCCGCATTGCATCCGGAAAAGATCGGACTTCCCTCTGCTTATGTTTATTATCCTTTATTACGGGTGTTGTGGCCGGCTGTTTCAGTTTTGAATTTCCTAACCAATGGCCTGTTGCGCTTGTTTGGTATAAAGACCAGCAACATAAATCTACATAAACTCGGACGCGATGAGTTACGCACCATTGTGCACGATTTTGGTGGCGAAGTGAGTAAACGCCATCAACAAATGATGCTGGGTGTACTCGATCTAGACAGTGTCACAGTGGAAGATATCATGATCCCGCGCAGCGACGTAGAAGGCATCGACCTGGATGACGATTGGAATTTGATTGTTGAACAAATCCAAAACAGTCAGCATACATGGTTACCGGTATTTACCGATGATATTGATCATGTCGTGGGTATGTTGCATCTGCGCAAACTCATTCGTGATCTGAATGCCAACACTCTGGACAAAGATACCCTGCTCAAGCAATGTCAGGAGCCTTATTTTATCCCCGAGGTCACACCTTTGAACAAGCAACTCATGGAGTTTCAGAAAAACCATCGCCGCATTGGTCTGGTGGTGGATGAGTATGGCGATATCCAGGGACTGGTTACTCTGGAAGATCTGTTGGAAGAGATTGTCGGCGAATTCACGCAGAGCTCGCTCAACTTACAAGACATGGTTGTCGCTGAAAATACCAAAAGTTACCTGGTGCAAGGCTCCGCCAATTTACGCGAACTGAATAAATCGCAAAAATGGGAACTGCCAACCGAAGAAGCTAAAACCCTCAATGGTTTGATTCTGGAAAAATTGGGAAGTTTTCCGAGTAAAGGTGACCGAATTGAAATAGATAATTATGATCTCGAGATCGTGCATGCCCGTGCAAATACGATTCGAACCGTCAGGGTTAAAGAGAAAATAAAACCCGTCGAAGGATAGTATTAAATATTATTAAATTACCTCGTCCTGAAAAAAAGTTTACACATTGGAAAATTATTTCAATGCGGGACGAATTCTAAAAAAAAACCGGTCTTAACCGGCCTTTTTTTTCAGATCTAATTACCAAGTCTTTTAATGACCGCCGGTAGTTGCTGCAGTTGCCACACACTTGTCTATGAATTCTCCAGTCTGGGATAAGTCTAGAAATGGTAACACATTGGCGATCTGGTCATAGTTCAAGGTCGCGATCAAGCCGACTATGGTTAAGACAATCGTGTAAGGAACCGCCAACCACACCATGCGCATGTAAGACAAACGAATTGTTGGAGCTAAGGCCGAGGTTAACAAGAACAAGAACGCTGCTTGACCATTTGGGGTTGCAACAGATGGCAGGTTAGTACCGGTGTTAATTGCGATCGCCAAAGCTTCATAATGATCGCGCGCGATCACGCCACTACAAAATGCCTGCTCGACTTCTTTGATATACACACTCGCAACAAACACATTATCACTCATCATCGACAGCACACCGTTGGCCATAAAGAACAGCCCGGGTTGTGCAGACGGGTCTTTTGAAAACACATATTCAATCACCGGCTTGAACAATCCCTGATCCCCGATCATAGCTACGATCACAAAAAACACCACCAGCAGTGAAGTAAATGGCAGGGCCTCCTCAAAGGCTTTACCAATCTGGTGTTCTTCTGTAACACCGGTAAAGGTTGTGGCAAGTACAATGACCATCAAACCAATCATGCCGGGTTGTGCCACATGCTTATACAAAGCGATCACTAATACGATCGCAACCGCGCCCTGTGCGATTAATGAGGCATTATCTACAGTACGACGCTTTTTGGTCTCATGCTCGTCAAAGTCTCGCAATACGGTACGCACGTCATTTGGCAGACTGGCGCCATAACTGAATATTTTGAATTTCTCAACCAGAAAACAGGTGAATAATCCCGCCACAAAAACCGGTAAGGATACTGGTGCAACCATTTTGAAGAACATCACAAAATCCCAACCCAGTTTATCGGCAATGATCAGGTTCTGGGGCTCACCAACCTGGGTCATGACACCACCCAATGCAGTACCTACCCCGGCATGCATCATCAGATTGCGTAAAAACGCCCTGAACTCCCTAAGCTCTTCACGATCGATCTCCGGCTCCACTTCACCTTCATCTTTAAACGTTGCACCAGACGCTACACGATGATAAACCGAATAAAACCCGGTCGCTACCGTGATCACTACAGCAATTACTGTCAATGCATCAAGAAAAGCGGATAGAATTGCCGACACTGCACAGAACAACACCGATAAAACAATCTTGGAATGAAAACGCAGAAGTATTTTCGTGAAAACATACAAGAGCATGTCTTTCATAAAATAAATACCTGCCACCATAAACATTAACAGAGCAATAACACCAAGATTCACTTGCAATTCATGCCAGGCATGTCCGGGGGTGGTCATGCCAATTAATACAGCTTCTAATGCGATCAATCCGCCTGGTTGCAGGGGGTAACATTTCAATGCCATCGCCAAAGTAAGAATAAACTCGCCAACCATGATCCAGCCAGCCCAGAATCCGCCTAACAGGTGAAACAAGATAGGATTCAAAATTAAGCATCCTATAATTGTGAATTTATACCAGTCTGGTGAATTACCCAGAAAATTTTTGGCGAAAGCCTGGGTCATGTTCATGTATTGGCTCATAAGTAACTCATTTGTTGTTAATTGGTCTGCAGAATTATGAAGTGCATAAGCTAAATACAGCGCGCTATGCGAAATTGCACTAATTGTTGGTTGTGGTTGTGGCTGTGGTTGTGGATTTTATCCTGTTTGCGGGTATTTTTCTGAACTATTAGTGCACAGAATTCAATCCTCGGGCCATAAAGATTGCCCGGACTGCTCTGACAATTTCGCCACCATCTTCTGATGTTCACTGAATTCATTGGTGCTGGCTTTTTTGACCACCAGAGCAAGGGATGGGTCAATAATGAACTGTTTTGTATCGGTCACATTTTGTACAGCATCCTTTCCCCCAAATAAAGTCGACTGACCACCGGTCATGGCCAAATACACATCCGCCAATAGCCGTGCATCCAGTAAGGCGCCGTGCAGGTCGCGTTTGGAATTATCCACGCCATAGCGTTTACACAGTGCATCCAGACTGTTTCGCTGCCCGGGGTGCATTTGTCGCGCCAGAGGCAGAGTATCCAGGATCTGGCATCGCTCTTCAATTGGCATATACGACTGTTTCAAAAGTCGAATTTCGTGATTCAGGAAACCCACGTCAAACGGCGCGTTATGAATGATCAATTCCGCCCCGTCGATATACTCAAGCAAGGGTTGCACTACATCATTGAACAGTGGCTTACTCGCAAGAAACTCACGTGATAAACCATGCACAGCTTCAGCGCCTGCCTCAATGTCCCGTTCTGGATTCAGATAACGATGAAAATCATTACGCGTCGGGCGACGATCAATAAGTTCGATACAACCGATCTCGATTATTCGATGACCCTGACGAGGTTCCAATCCGGTGGTTTCAGTGTCTAAAACAATTTGGCGCATATGTTTATCCGATTACGTTTAGAGTTTATTCTTGCTCTGGTAAATCTTCCTCGGCCAGCATTTCATCCAGGGCCTCGTTGGCGAGTTGATCGGCAATTTCGTTATCTTCATGCCCGGCGTGACCTTTCACCCAGTGCCAGGTAATCTCATGACGCCCGGTTTCCTTATCCAGTGCTTGCCAGAGGTCCTGATTTTTAACCGGCTTTTTCGCAGCGGTTTTCCAGCCTCGTTTTTTCCAGCCTTCCAACCAGTCGCGAATCCCCTGTTGCACATAACGCGAGTCGGTGTGTAGATCGACCAGGCTGTTTTTTTTCAAGGCCCGTAAAGCCATGATCGCTGCCATTAATTCCATGCGGTTATTTGTGGTTTGCTCTTCAGCCCCTTTAAGGGTTTTACTTATCCCGTTGTGTTTGCCCTGGGCGCGTAAAATAACACCCCAGCCTCCGGGGCCGGGGTTGCCCCGACAGGCACCGTCGGTATGAATAACTACATGGGGTAAGTTCTTGATCTCGCTAACGTTGCTAACTGTCATTAGTCCTGACTTTCATTCTTGGATAAACAAGGTGATTTGCGTGAGACCACACGCAGACTCGCAGGACTGCGGTTAGAATTGGTCACTTTAACCGGCATCAGTTCCTTGACACTGTTACGTGTGGAAGGACTGACCAATTGCATGCGGCCTTTTTTCTCGGGCTTGCCAAAATTCCTCACCATGGTCATCGGGGTATAGCGCAACAAAGCTTCAAAATGATACACCATGCCCAGCAAGGGATAAGTAGTAACGCGTTGTTCAGCGGAACATTTTTTCTGGTGATGAGAAAATCGTGACATGTTCGGTGCGATCAGGGTGTGTATATTCGTGACATCATAATTTAACAAGTGCAACCAGTCCTGCAAACGAAACTGACTCAGCTCGCTATGAATATTTGTCTGTGTGCGATCTTTCCAAAACCAGAATTTTCGAGACCAACGCCGCAACGGATTAAATCCTATTATGCTGACGCGACCGCCATCATCCAGTATTCGGGTGATCTCGCGCAACAAGGCTTGCGGATCTTTTTGCTGTTCCAGCGAGTGCATTACAATCACCCAGCTTACGCTACTGGTTTCAATATTCTTGTTATTTGTACAGCATAAGTGTGCATTGTCAAAATTTGCTTTAAATACGCTGGCTTGAGACCGGCCAGTTGCATTCTCACAAATCTGTGATAAAAATCGATCATCCCCGATAAACGCCACCGAACCAACGGCCGCGACTTCAAGTTGCTGGCGGATCAATTTGCTTTCTTGCTGCATGACAAATTTGCCATAGTCGCTGTCTAGCCACGAAGTCTGCATTACAATAGGGTTCTCTTGAGTACTCACAAGCACAGTTTAACATGTCGACCACGCTGAAAGTCACCCCGATACCGGCCTTCTTAGATAACTATATCTGGACCCTGCATGCGCCGCTTAATCCGCGCAGGGTAGCTGTTGTTGACCCGGGCGATGCCCAGGCTGTCGAGGCTCATCTCAAGCAATCTGGTTTAACTTTGTGTGCTATTCTGATCACCCATCATCACCACGACCACACTGGCGGCCTTTTACAATTAAAACAAAAATATAAGGTTCCGGTGTACGGCCCGGCAACGGAAAAAATTACCGGACTTGATCATACCCTGGCACATGGCGACCATATACACATCGAGGATCTGAATATGCATTTTGATATCCTGGATCTCCCCGGTCATACCCTTGGACACATAGCGTATTACGGTCATGCCGCGGTTTTTTGTGGTGACACACTATTCAGTGGCGGATGCGGGCGAATGTTTGAAGGCACCCCAGAAATGTTTCATCACAGTTTGCAAACACTCGCTGAATTGCCTGAAGACACCGCGGTCTATTGCACGCACGAATACACCGCTGCTAATTTACGCTTTGCCGCTTACGTTGAGCCTGACAACACAGATATACAGGCCTACCAAAGCTACGTAACCCAAAAACGTGCGAATCAGCAGGTCACCTTACCCAGTACGATCGCTCTGGAAAAAAAGATCAATCCGTTCTTGCACTGCGCGGATGACTTGGTACAGAAAAATATTGCCAGGCTTAGTCAACACAGTTTCAGCGACTTACACAAGAATCCGGTGAAAACTTTTGCATGTATGCGTGCATTAAAAGATAATTTTTAAATCAAAATAATCGAAGTAATAACAAAAACTAAAAATATGAGAAATAAAATTTCAATCAAGAGCATTGCCTTGCTGTTCAGCGTATTTGCTATTCTGCTGACAAGTCATGCTAATGCCGATGAAAACCAAATCTCGTATATTGAGGGCGTGGACTATATTGTTATTGACTCTTCAGTCTCTAGCAGTATAGCTGGAAGTAACATCAATCAAGCTTACTACGGCAGGATCTATCCTGGTTTGGTCGCCAATTTCAGCTTACCTGCACAAACCACTGAAGTCGCCGTTAAACGAATCAACAGTCAATACAACTGGTTCAAAAAAAATCCGCAATACATGCAAAGAGTCTGGAAGCGTGCAGCTCCGTATCTGTATCACATCGTTCGTGAGCTCGAAAAACGGGACATGCCAATGGAGCTTGCCCTGCTGCCGATTGTAGAAAGCGCCTATGACCCGTTTGCCTACTCGCACGGACGGGCCGCCGGTTTGTGGCAGATCATTCCCGGCACCGGGAAATATCTGGGTGTGCAGCAAGACTGGTGGTATGACGGTCGCCGCGATGTGCTCGACTCAACGCGTGCCGCTCTGGATTATCTGGAATCATTGCATAAACAGTTCAAAGGTGATTGGCTGCTGGCGATTGCGGCTTACAACAGTGGCGGGGGAAACGTACGTAAGGGAATTCGACGCAATACCCGCAAGCAACGGCCTACCGATTTTTGGTCATTGCCTTTACCCAAAGAAACCAAAGCTTATGTGCCCAAACTATTGGCTTTGAAAAAACTTTTTTTGGAAAACTCTACTCAGAACATGTTACCCAGTATTCCGAATAGCGCCCATTTCACCAGTATAGATATCAGCTCACAGATCGATCTGGCAACGGCATCCGAACTTGCCGGGATTGACCTGGATACCCTGTATAAACTCAACCCGGGCTTTAACCACTGGGCCAGCGCCCCGCATGGTCCGCATCGTTTATTGATTCCGGTAAGCCGTGCCGATGCATTTCAAACACAGCTTGCGGAATTACCTGCCGAACAACGTATCAAATTACAGCGCTACCAAGTTAAACCCGGTGACACACTCTCGGTACTGGCACGCCGCAATAAAACCAGCATTGTTGCAATTCAACAAGCCAATTCTTTGCAGGGACATAATCTACGTGCCGGTCAGCATTTGTTAATTCCCCAGGCAAGTGCCTCGCAGGCAAAATACAGCAAAACCCAGGATGCCCGACGCCAGCGCATTCAAAGCACAAACCGAAAAGGCACTCGCATCAATTACGTAGTGAAACCCGGTGACAGTTTCTGGAAAATTTCCAATCACTTTAATGTTCAACAACGCAAACTGGCACAATGGAATGGAATGGCACCCGGAGATACGCTCAAGATTGGACAAAAACTGGTGGTCTGGAGCAAGGATAGATCACTACAAATTGACTCTGCGCCCGTAAATGGGGTGCAAACCCAACGTAAAATTCATTACAAGGTCAGACGCGGAGACACTTTGTCGGGAATCGCCGCTAAATTCAAGGTTCGTACCTCACAATTACAAGCCTGGAATCGCACCCGCCTGGGCAAATACCTGCAGCCTGGTCAAACATTAAAAATACTCGTGGATGTGCGCAAGCAAAGCGGTTCTTGAAATTTTGCATTCACTGGTTAACAGTTAACTGAGTTACAATTCGGTATACAAAATTTTTCGGAGTGTAATTATGGGCTTTCTTGCCGGTAAAAAAGTTCTCATCGTTGGCCTGGCCAGCAACCGTTCCATTGCTTACGGAATAGCTTCTGCCATGCATAGGGAAGGTGCTGAGTTGGCTTTCACTTACCAAAACGAGAAACTGCAGCCACGGGTGGAAAAAATGGCAGCGGAATTCAACAGTGAATTATGTTTTCCACTGGATGTGGCGCATGACTCGGAAATTGATTCGGTGTTTCAAGAATTGGGCAAGCACTGGGACGGTCTGGATACAATAATCCATTCGGTCGGATTTGCACCGCGCGAACAATTGGCCGGAAAATTTCTCGACAGCGTGACCCGGGAAGGCTACCAGATCGCACACGACATCAGCGCTTACAGTTTTGTTGCCCTTGCGAAAGCGGGTCGCGAAATGATGCAAGGCCGTAACGGTTCACTGCTGACCTTGAGCTATTTGGGCGCGGTACGAGCAGTACCTAATTACAATGTAATGGGTCTGGCCAAAGCCAGCCTCGAAGCCAGTGTGCGTTTTCTGGCACAGGATATGGGCCCTGAAGGCATTCGTGTCAATGCGGTCTCGGCGGGTCCGATCAAAACTCTGGCCGCCGCAGGCATCAGCGGTTTCAGGAATATACTGGGGCACGTCACCGAGGTTGCGCCCTTGCGCCGTAATATCACGGCGGAAGATGTGGGCAATGCGGCCGCTTTTTTGTGCTCTGACTTGGCGGCAGGTATTACCGGTGAGATCCTGTATGTTGACGGCGGTTATTCACACGTCGCTTTCACTCTCTAATTGCGCTTGGCAGGAACTAATCTAGTACAAACGTAAATTCAATCCGTGTGAGCCAAGAACGGTTTAAGTCTTGGCGACTTGCGGTTCCTGGAAGGCCTCGCGTTCGTCGAATAAAGGTTCATTTTCCAGTGCTGCGATAATCGTTGCGCAGGTTGCGTCACCGATCACATTCACACTGGTTCTGAGCATGTCCAGAACCCTGTCAAAAACAAACAACACACCAACAGCCTCAATAGGCAATCCTACGGCAACCAGAATAACCGCAATGGCGACCAGCGACGCCGATGGAATTCCGGCCACGCCGATGGAGGTCATCAGCGCCACAACTACAATTGTGAACTGGGTCCCAAAGCCAAGGTCGATCCCGAAGGCCTGAGCGATAAACATCGCGGCCATACATTCATATAGTGCCGTGCCATTCATATTAACTGTAGCGCCCAGTGGCAATACAAAACTACTGATCTTGTTGGACACCCCTACATTGTTCTCAATACAATCCATGGTGATTGGTAAGGTTGCAGACGAAGATGCCGTCGAGAATGAGGTCAGCATCGCTGGTGAAATAGCCCGATAAAAACGCCAGGGATTCACTTTACCCAATTTTTTCAACAATATTGGCAAGGTGACCAGAACATGGATTGCCAATGCGATCACAACGGTAATAGCAAATATTAGCAAGGATCGGCCGGCATCAAATCCGGTCTTGAGTATTACGGCTGCAACCAGACCGAATACCCCCACCGGAGCCCAGGCCATAATAAATTCCGTCATGCTCATCATGACTTTGAATACACCATCCCAAAAACGATAAAGGGGTTCGGCATTTTCATGCGGCAAATGCGTCATAAAAAACCCGAATAACAAACTGAAAACGATCAAGCCCAGCATCTGGCCTTCAGCTGCTGCTTTGACAATATTGGGGGGAACCATGCGCACAAAAATTTCAACCACATCACCCGCGCCTTTTTCCCCGACCTTGCCTTTGGCTTCATCCGCGTATTCTGCCAAGGCCAGTTTGTCTTTTACCGGCTCGCCATTTTCTACTCCGGGATTAACCAGATTGACCAGCAACAGGCCTACCAATATGGCAGCCAAGGTTGTGCCCGCATAAAAGAGCAATGTTCTTCCGCCCAAGCGTCCAAGATTCTCGGCCGTACCTATACCTGCAACACCCACAATAATGGAAGATACAATTAATGGTACGATCAACATTTTCAAGGCATTTAAAAAGATCTTGCCAATAAATTCAAAGACTGAAAGGATGGTGACACCACCAATTGCAGTGTCTTTGGAAATAAACTGAATGGCCTCGGGTCCATGCGAAAAAATACCCACCACTGCCGCCAAAGCGAGTGCGATCATGATCTGCCAATGCAGCTGTAAGGACATCAGTTTTTTAAACATAGTGGGCTCGAATAATTTTCGTTGGTATTTTTAGTTATTTAGTTCTTCTTGTTCTGGCGGAATGTAAATATCCGCTTTTTCACGCAGACTTGCGAGATACGCATTCATTTCATTATTACCGTTTTGTGCCGAGATTGCACGACTTGCAGCCTGTTTTTCGGTTTCAGCCATGGAATCCACAGCACCCGGTGTTACCTCAGTCAGATAAAATATTGCGTAATCACCATTATTCATTTCCACGCCTTCCTCAACCGCCTGTTCACCTTGTGGCTTGCTGGCATTGAATATTGCCCCGAGCAATTCGCCCTGAATACCGGCCTGACTCCGGGTAATACTGGCTTCCGGGGTAAAACTGTAGTCATTCTCTTCGGCTTTGGCTTGTAATTCTTCCACCGAGCTTATTTCGGCTTGTAAAGCGATTCCCGCATCAGCTGCCATTTTACTGGCGGCTTTACTTTCGAGCTGGGCGCGTAACTGGGCTTTAACCTCATCCAGGGATTTTTGTCTTACGTCACGGTATTCGGTAACGCGCAAGAATATCGCCTGATCAGCAGACGCTGCGATCAGATCTGAATTAGTGCCATTTCGCAGCTCCTCACTAAAAATGGCTTTTTTAACTTCCTGCAATGCCGCAAGACCGGCAAATGAACTGCGGGTAATATTTTTCTGGGTCTTAACGGTCAAACCGTTGTTTTGGGCAACGTCTGATAAGGTATCGCGTGCATCGAAAACCTCATTGGCAAGTTCTTCAGCGCGCTCACCCAGGTATCCCTCAACTTGCAGTTGGCGATATTCCGATTCCAGGGAAGTGCGTTGCTCTTCATCCAGATCAGCAAAGGCGGGAGAATCACTTTCTTTGATATCCGTGACTTGAATGATGTGATACCCATACTGGGTTTTAACCAGATCAGAAGTCTCGCCAATATCCAGACTAAAAGCTGCATTTTCAAATTCGGGCACCATTTTGCCACGACCAAAAAATCCAAGCTCGCCATTCGAAGCAGCAGAACCGAGGTCATCCGAATGCTCCTTAGCTAACTCACCGAAGTCTGCGCCATTTTCAATTTGCTCCAGCAAGGATTCGGCGAATGCTTTTTTCTCTTGCGGGTCACCTTCGTCTGTGGCGATCAAAATATGGCGGGCTTCGCGTTCTTCCGGTGTGCCGAAACGAAAACTGACACTCGCATAGTAATCAGCCAGGATCTCGTCATTCACTTCCACATCTTTGGCCAGATCCTGGGTGGTCAATTCAATGTATTCAATATCTACCGCTTCTTCACTTAACAAGCTGGCTTTGCTGGCTTCATACTCCGCAAGAATATCCTCATCGCTAATACTAACTTGTTCCTTAAAGCGACTGGCCGGGATTATCGCAAAAGCTGCACTGCGCTGTTCATTTTCCAATATCTGTTTTTGTGTGATCTCGGCGGGAATCGAAAAAGCACTGCTTGCCAGCGCGTTGCGTAATTGATTGATACTCAGCGAATTTTTTAAACTCCGTTCAAATTGGCCCGGTGACTGACCGGCGATCAAAAGTTGTTGCTCGTAAACTTTACGATCGAATTGCCCATTTATCTGAAATTGCGGAATGCTTTTGATCTGATCAAGCAAGGCGTCATTGGTGATGCGATAACGATCATCATAAATACGTTGACGAATTAATTCGTCACGAATCATGGTATCCAGGATATTATCACGCAGTTGCTGACGGGTTTCATCCGGAATACCGTCTGGATAATACTGAGAATAACGGCTTTCGGCTCGCTGCACACCTGAGCGAAATTCATTTAACGGAATTTCCACCCCATTCACTTTGGCGGCGTAATTCACACCAGTCAGGCTCGGAGTGGTAACCCCGAAAAATACGAATGAGAGCGTGATCAAAACCAAAACGACGATGGCAAGAATGCCCGTCACACGGCTACGAATTAGTTGAAGCATGAAGTTTCCTTAAAATCCAAGTATGACAACGCCCTTGTCAATCGGCCTTCTATACAAATGGCAAACGCAGGAGCATCGGTAAACCGCGTATTTTAACGAGGAACCAGGCTGTGGTCACGGCTTTAACTGTATATTTAGCACTATATTCGAGGATTTATGCGGATAGTGACTGATTTGCTCCCAATTGAGTGAAAATCAGTCAACAAACGTGCTTAAAAAAACCATCGCCCAGAACGCCTAGTATAAAAAAACCACCCGAAGGTGGTTTTCTTATTCTGGCGGAGCGGACGAGACACACTCGGTACGTCCTGTACCTCGCCCTTCGGGCAGCTGAAGCTGCGCAAAATGGCTGTCCTACCATTTGGTCAAACCCGGGGTTCTCGCCCCGTCTGTACAGAAATAAAAAAACCACCCGAAGGTGGTTTTCTTATTCTGGCGGAGCGGACGGGACACACTCGGTACGTCCTGTACCTCGCCCTTC
>JABDMI010000122.1 GCA_013001575.1 Gammaproteobacteria bacterium | reverse complement strand
CAGCCAAGGCCGACGAAGATGACAAAATACTTGGACTGGAGGGCGGGGCTGATGATTACATCACCAAACCGTTTTCCAAGCGCGAATTACTGGCACGGGTCAAGGCACAGTTACGCAGAAATAATGTAGTGGATGATGCCGAGTTGATAGTTGGAGATCTGAGTGTCAACCTGACCAGTCATCAAGTCACCCTGGCGGGCGAGGCTGTTCATCTTGGTCCGACCGAATACCGGTTGTTGGAGCATTTTCTCAAGCATCAGGACCGGGTGTATTCACGCGAACAATTGCTCAATCGAATCTGGCGTAATAATCCCGATGTGGATGAAAGAACCGTAGATGTGCATATCCGCCGTCTGCGTAAGGCATTAGCAGTCGCAGATTACGACAAATTCATTCATACTGTACGTGGTGCCGGTTACCGGTTCACGATGAAATAAAAACAGAAGAATAATTTTTCAATGCAAGCATTTATTGTATTTCTTAAGTCAGTATTACAAGTTGCGCTTGTCGGAATATTCGGATACGCGTTTGGAACTTACGCTGGCCATGCTCTGCTCGGATTAAGCTTGGCCTTAGGTGCCGGACTATTTTGGCAATTATTTTCAGGGCAAAGGCTTTTATTCAAAATAAGTGAAGATGAATCGTTATCGGAATTGCCTCTTACTCTCACTGATGCCGAATTATCAACAACATTTGCAAGTAAACAACGGGCACTAAAAAAAACCACAAAACGAAACAGGCGCTTGCAGAATATTCTGGATGAGGCAGCTGAAGCATCTCCATTGGGTTTGGTGATCGTGGACAGGGATAACCGGATACGCTGGATCAACAGCAAAGCCAGAAAATACCTTGATATTCGTGATCCGGAAGATATTGGAAAAAGAATTGAAACTTTCGTACATGAATTGCATTTCATTGCTAGTGAAGATAAAAAACAAACGGCTGGAGATAACAGTGAGCATCTCACTTCCATTGAGATCGACGGGACAGGCCAACAAAAATTACGTTTGCGTTTGAGTTTTACCAGATTTGCAAAACGCTACATAATGATCGCAGTCCAGGATGTGAGCAATTTTTATCGCGTGGATAGAATGCGACAGGACTTCATTGGAAATGCGTCCCATGAGTTGCGCACCCCCCTTACTGTTATGCGCGGCTATGTTGAAGAAATGCTTGAAGATGAGCAGATTCCCGACATTTGGAATGAGCCGATTGAGGTCATGGATAAACAAGTCACCAGAATGCAAAGCATTATTCAAGACATGTTGACATTATCAATGCTTGAAAGTCGCATGAGTCTTGCCAGCCAAGGAAAAGTGGAACTACTTCCATTACTCAAACAGATTAAAAGCGACTTATCGGCTGCCTTTGATTTCTCTCATGACGTTGCATTGAATGTTTCCGACACTCACTCGATAAAGGGCGAAGAAAGCGAATTGTATTCGGCCTTTAGTAATTTACTAAAAAACGCCATACTCTATTCACCAACTGGATCCAGCGTGAAAATTACTTCAGATTTGAGTGTTGACGGTCTCGATGTGGTGTTCACCGATCAAGGGTCAGGCATCCCTGAAGAAAGCATTCGACGTTTGACCGAACGTTTTTACCGGGTTGATTCAGCACGAGGGCGTGAACAAGGCGGTACAGGATTGGGCCTGGCTATCGTCAAACACGCCCTGATGCGTCATGAGGCGCAACTAAGGGTTTTGAGTGAGCTTGGACAAGGTAGCCAGTTCATTTGTCATTTTCCCAAACAGAGAATTGTATAAAGCAATTGATATAAAACCAATGTAATCAGTTACTTGCAGTACTATTCCAATCTTGTGAAAATACGCTAATCACCAGGGCCATAGATGTAAGGCTTGTCACAAAACTGTCATATTTCACGTTTACACTGCGCTCCATAAATTTACTTTCCTTTATTATGGAGCAATCAATGTTTACCAAGCAAAATCTCATGTCTACTGTTTTGACTTGTGCTTTGTGTGTGTTTACAAGCCAGTCAATTACAGCAACTGAACTTAAATGGAGTGATTCACTCAGTATTTCCGGTGACTTCCGTTACCGCATGGAAAAGATCGATCAGGAAGGTAGTGAAGAACGCGACCGCTCACGCTTGCGCGCCCGTATCAGCCTGGATGCGAAAGTGAATGACACCGTAAAAGTCGGTGTTCGTTTGGCTTCAGGGAATGACGACCCAGTCTCTACCAATCAGTCATTCGATAAATTTGCCTCAACCAAAGATTTTGGCTTGGACAGAGCATATGTTGCCTGGACGCCAGCTAAAGGCTCTACCATTGTCGCCGGTAAAATGGCAAACCCGTTCTACCTGCCAAA
This sequence comes from Gammaproteobacteria bacterium, assembly GCA_013001575.1. Taxonomy (NCBI): domain Bacteria; kingdom Pseudomonadati; phylum Pseudomonadota; class Gammaproteobacteria; species Gammaproteobacteria bacterium. The sequence continues at coordinate 7,517 of JABDMI010000122.1, read as the reverse complement.
CAAAAGCCTGCTGGTTTTTGATGGTGACTTGAATCCTGAAGGTCTTGCTTATAAATATTCCAATGCTGGCTTTTTTGCCAATGTTGGTCGCTTCAATCTGGATGAATGTTCCAGTTGTGATGATTCCTACATGACTGGTGGGCAAGTTGGTTATGGCTACAAAATGGGGAATGGCTCAAAACTGACTTTCGGTGCGAGTCTGTTCTCCTATGACCTGAACTCGGACGAAGTTGAGCTTCCGGATGCCTATTCTGTCACAGAGATTTTTGCAGATTACTCAACCAAGTTGGTGGGTCGTCCATTCGTTGTTTATGCAGATTATGCAGTCAATAGCGATGCTGACAAAGTCACCGATCAGCTTGCGGCACTTGGTATCAATGAAGATCTGGACGCTGGATACGAAGTCGGCTTTAAATACGGCAGTGCCAAGAATGCTGGAGAATGGCAGTTTGGGTATTTGTATAAGTCTGCTGATGCGCTTGCGGTCTTTCCGTTGTTCACCGATTCTGATTTCGGGGGCGGTGGTGCCGATGTAGACGGTCATGTAGTTAAGGTTGCCTATGCAATAAACAAGAATTTCACTGTTGGTATAAATCAATACGTTAACCAAAATAGTCTTAGTGCCGATGCAGATAATGATCCGCTTACCAATGCATTGGATTACAATCGCACCATGCTTGATTTTAAATTTAAATTCTAAGGAAAAACCATGGCAAACTTACTTTTAAATATTTTTGGCAGCTCACCAATCGCACCACTGCAAAAACACATGCAGCTGGCCAATCAATGCGCCAATAAATTACCTGAATTTTTTAATTCGGTAGTTGAAGATAACTGGGATCAGGCGACCAGTATTCAGTCAGAGATCAATGACCTGGAACATCAAGCGGATGAGATGAAACAGGAAATTCGCTCCCATCTACCCAAGCATTTATTAATGCCAGTTCCGCGGATCGATTTGCTTAATCTGCTACTGGAACAGGATAAAATCGCCAACACCACCAAGGATATTTCCGGACTGGTGCTGGGTCGTAAAATGCAGATTCCTGCAAGCATTCGTAACGAGTTTCTCGCGTTTATTAATAAGTGTGTTGAAACAGTTGAACAGGCAACGGTTTGTATCAAAGAACTGGATGAATTATTCGAAGTTGGTTTTCGGGGTCCAGAAGTTGATTTGGTAGGCAAACAGATTGATATGCTTGACCAACTGGAATCAGACACCGACGACATGCAATCACACCTGCGCTCGCTTTTGTTCAAAATTGAAAAAGAACTACACGCTGTCGATGTGATGTTCTTGTATAAGCTCATTGAGACTGCCGGCGATCTTGCCGATACGGCAGAGCGTGTTGGGCGTCGCTTACAAATGTTGTTAGCAAAATAACAATTCAATAGTCAATACATCCGACTAACAAACAAATTCATCAAACTAATTTTTTATTGGGGTATTACTTGTGGAATACATGACAGTTTATTTAATCCTTGCTGCCATTTTCGGGTTGTTTATGGCGTGGGGAATCGGGGCTAATGATGTTGCTAATGCGATGGCGACCTCGGTTGGTTCTAAAGCTTTAACCGTTAGAAATGCGATCATCGTGGCGGCAATTTTCGAATTCGCCGGTGCCGTCTTGGCTGGCGGGGAAGTGACCTCTACCATTCGCAAAGGCATTGTTGATCCGTCTCTTTTGTCTGGTTCACCGGAATTGTTGATCTACGGCATGCTGGCGTCTTTGTTGGCGGCTGGAATCTGGTTGCTGGTTGCCTCCAAGAACGGTTGGCCAGTTTCAACCACACACACCATCGTTGGCGCCATTGTGGGTTTTGCTGCCGTAGGTATCGGTGTGGATGCTGTGAAATGGGGCAAGGTCGGTACCATTGTCATGAGTTGGGTGGCTTCACCTCTAACCGCTGGCTTCATTGCCTTCATGCTGTTTAACAGCGTGCAATGGTTAATCCTACGTCACAATGACCCACTGGAGCGTGCCAAGCGTTATGTGCCCATTTACATGTTCATGGCAGGTTTCCTGATCACGCTGGTAACCGTGTTCAAAGGCTTGAAGCACGTACCGGCGGTCAAGGAAATGGATCTCTCGGCAGGACAAAGTTACGCCATTGCAGCAGTGGTGGGTGTCATCATCGCAGTTATCGGTAAATATTTTATTAACAAGATCAAGTCCGACCCGGAAGCGGAAAAAGAATTTCACTTTGTGACGGTGGAAAAAGTTTTCGGCGTGCTGATGATCATCACGGCCTGTTGTATGGCTTTCGCCCACGGTTCCAACGACGTGGCCAATGCCATTGGTCCGGTAGCGGCGGTTGTCAGCACGGCAACAACCGGAGTGATCGGCGGTAAATCGGCATTGCCATTCTGGGTACTGGTTTTGGGTGGTGCGGGTATTGTGATCGGTCTGGCAACTTTTGGTCGTTATGTGATGACCACAGTCGGAGAAAAGATCACCCATCTTACCCCCAGTCGCGGTTTTGCTGCCGAGCTGGCCGCGGCCATGACCATTGTCGTGGCATCCGGTACCGGCATGCCAATCTCGACCACGCATACCCTGGTCGGTGCGGTCCTAGGGGTTGGCTTGGCTCGAGGAATATCCGCGATCGATCTCTCGGTAGTTAAAAAGATCTTTATGTCCTGGCTGGTGACCATTCCGGCGGGCGCTATATTGTCGATAATTTTCTTCTTTATTCTCAAGACAATTTTTGGCGGGTAACAGGGATCTTAAGCATCCTGATAATAAAAAAGCGACTCAATTGAGTCGCTTTTTTATTTCTGCTTCAAAGAAAAAGAAGACTAGGGAGATTAACGCAAACCGGTCTCCAGTCTTGCGATCAACATGCGTTGAATCTCGGACGTTCCTTCGTAAATCTCGGTAATCTTGGCGTCTCTGAAGTATCGTTCGATCGGGAGCTCTTTGCTGTAACCCATACCACCATGGATCTGTACGGCTTGATGCGCAATGAACATAGCGGTTTCCGAGGCATACAATTTTGCCATGCTGCCGTGTAATGAATTACGACCGCCGGTGCGTATGGCTTCGTCTTTACCCCAGGCCGCTCTGTGGGTCAGCAGACGCGATGCTTCCAGACGCATGCGCATATCCGCGATCTTTGCCTGGGTCATTTGGAATGTGCCGATAGGTTTGCCAAACGCAATACGGTCTTTGCTGTACTGCACCGAGGCGTCATAGGCCGCTCGTGCGATGCCCAATGCCTGAGCGGCAATTCCGACCCGGCCTTCATCCAATACGGTCATGGCAATTTTGAAGCCTTGTCCCGATTCACCGATCACATCGGCAACATCGCATTTGTAATCCGTCAGTTCGATTTCACAAGTGGCCGATGCGCGTATACCCAACTTGGGTTCGGTCTTTAATTGATGGAATCCTTCTTTTTGGGTATCGATCATAAATGCAGTAGCACCACGACTGCCTTTATCGGGATCAGTCATGGCGAACAGAATAATGTATCGGGCAACAGGACCTGAGGTTATCCAGGATTTTTTGGCGTTAATGGTGTAGTAGGAACCGTCAGCAGACAACACCGCCTTGGAGCGCATATTGGCGGCATCCGATCCGGATTGTGGTTCAGTCAGCGCATAGGCACCAATTTCTTCCCCGGTGGCAATGGGTTTTACATACTTGAGTTTTTGCTCATGCGTACCAAAGCGCATAATGCCATTGTTATATAAAGAGTTGTTCACAGAGACGATTACGGAGTGCGAAGCATCGGCGGCGGCAATTTCCTCCATCATCAGGGCAAAACACATGGTGTCTAAACCGGAGCCACCGTATTCTTCAGGCACTTGAATGCCCATAAAACCCAGTTCACCGGCTTGTTTGATGGTTTTGCTCGGGAACTCGCCACTAATATCATGCTCGGCGGCAATAGGAACGATCTCGGATTGGGCAAAATCGCGTGCTGCCTCCTGGATCATAAGTTGTTCTTCAGTTAGGGTAAAATCCAATTCTTGTCTCCGATTACTGGCTTCGGCTGAAGCTTAAAAATTAGTCAAAAAAATAGTCAAATATCAGCAAAAAATTATAACATAATAGTCTTATCTAACTTTCTACTGGATCTGAATGAATACCCTTGATAACAAAGCGCTTGAGCAGCTTTTTCTAAACGCTCGAACCCATAATGCCTGGCAAGACAAACCGGTTTCAGATGAACAACTTCAAGAGCTATTCGACCTTTGTAAAATGGCGCCGACCAGTGCAAATTGTTCGCCCATACGCTTGTTGTTTGTGAGATCAGAAGCGGCAAAACAAAAACTCAAGCCGGCCCTGCAAGAAGGAAATGTCGAGAAAACCATGGCGGCCCCGGTAACGGCTATTGTGGCCTATGATCTGGATTTTTATGAACATCTGCCCAAGTTGTTTCCGCATACCAATGCAAAAAGCTGGTTTGAAGGTCGCGAAACACATATCAAGAATACGGCAATTCTCAATGGGAGTTTGCAGGGTGGCTATTTGATCATGGCAGCGCGCGCATTGGGTCTGGACTGCGGTCCGATGTCGGGCTTCAGTAAAAAGACAGTGAATGAGGCATTTTTTGCCAACACCAATATAAAAGCCAATTTTTTAATGAATATTGGCTATGGTGATGATGAAGGGTTGTTTCCGCGTAGTCCGCGTTTTGATTTTGATGACGTGTGTGAAATTATATAATTATGTCTATAAGCAAACAACAAGAAATTACCCAAGGCATCAGTATATTGCAGGCGCATGAATTACCGCCTTATGAATGTGTGCATTTTGATAACAAACCGATCGTGTTGTGTTGTGAGCACGCGAGTAACAAGATTCCAGAACAATTGAACAATCTGGGACTTGGCGAAGATTTCCTGGAAACACATATCGCACTGGATATCGGGGCTGGGGAATTATGCAAAAGAGTAGCCAGCCAGTTAGGCGCTACCGCGGTGTATTGCAATTACTCACGTCTGGTGGTTGATTGCAACCGAAACCTGAAAGACCCAACGGCATTTATTCCCGTGAGTGACCACATCATCATTCCCGGAAACCAGAATCTGGATCAGAATAGTCAACAACAAAGAGCCGATGCCATCTATCACCCGTATCACGCCAAAATGGCTGAAGAGTTAGCCAAACATGTGCATGACGGCAAAACGCCAGTGCTAATTGCGATACACAGCTTCACCCCTTCCTTGATTGACCAGGCGCCACGACCATGGCATGTGGGAATTTTGTGGGATAAGGATCCGCGTATTCCGGAAATGTTACTATCCGAGTTACAGGCAGAAGAGGGGATTATTGTCGGTGATAATCAACCATACTCCGGAAAACATTTTGCCGACTACAGCATGGACCATCATGCCGAGAAACAGGGTTTTGCCCATGTCTGCATAGAAGTGCGACAAGACCTGTTGCAAACCGAGGAGGGAATTCAGGAATGGTCACTGCGTTTGGGTCGTATACTGAACAAGGTTTTGCAGGATAAAAGGCATTATCACAAACTTGAATCTGATAGTAGCGAGTGACCATGACATGAAAACCACAAAACCGAGTTTAACCCTAGGCGTTGAAGAAGAATATTTTCTTGTGGATAAAACTTCACGTGATCTTGCGGTTGACCCGCCAAACGAAATTTTTTCTGAGTGTAAGAACTTGTTTGATCATCAGGTGAGTCATGAATTCATACGCTCACAGATCGAGATTGGCACCAAAGTCTGTAAAAACGTAGCCGAGGTCAGAGAAGATCTGATCAAACTGCGTGGTGGTGTGGCCAGAATTGCCAATCAGCACGGTTATGCCCCAATAGCCGCATCGACTCATCCATTCGCACGCTGGCAGGCGCAAAAACATACCGAGCGGGAAAGATACAATAACCTGGCAGAAGACATGCAAGCGGTTGCTAATCGTATGCTGATCGGTGGTATGCATATTCATTTCGGTATCGAGGATGAAGACTTGCGTATTGACCTGATGAACCAGGTTCTGTATTTTTTACCGCATCTCCTGGCATTGAGTTGCTCGTCACCGTTCTGGCATGGCACCAATACCGGGCTACAGTGTTACCGACTAACAGTTTTCAATGATTTGCCACGGACCGGCTTGCCCGCACACTTTGACAGCTTTGCCGAATTTGAAAGAAACATCGGAGCATTGGTGAATGCCAATATCATTGAAGATGCCACCAAGATCTGGTGGGATATTCGCCCCAGCGTGCGTTATCCAACCCTCGAATTACGCATTATGGACGTGTGTACCAATCTTGAGGACGCTCTCTCGATTGTTGCCTTGGCTCAATCTATCATGCACATGTTGTATCGTTTACGTCTGGATAATAAACGCTGGCGAGAATATCGCAAAATGCTGGTTTACGAAAATCGCTGGCGGGCCATGCGCTACGGAGTTACTGATAACTTGATCGATTTCGGTAAAGGTACACAAGTGCCCTATAAACAATTACTCGACGAAATGATTGACATGATCAAAGAAGATGCTGTTGAGCTGGGCTGCCTGACGGAAGTCATGAATGCCTATCGTATTTTAGAGCGTGGTACCAGTTCGCAACAGCAGACAGCGGTGTTTGAACAGTGCGTTGAGAAGGGTGAAAGTAAACAATCTGCTTTGAATTCGGTGGTTGACTGGCTGGTTGAGGAAACGGTGAAATTTTAGTAATTTAGCATTATTGCCTATCGGTGATTAGCTTATATGCCGATACATGCGGTGAAATTGCTTGCCAGCGTCCCCATTGAAGTTCCAAACAAACAATACAAACAGTCCAATGAATAAGAATAGTGACATTGAATTCAATAGGCGCCTGTCCATCGCGCCAATGATGGATTGGACCGACCGCCATTGTCGTTATTTTTTACGTCAGATCACGCAACAGTCTTTACTTTACACCGAAATGATCACGGCGCAGGCCTTGAAGCATGGCGATGTTGAACGCCATTTGTATTTTCGAGAGGAAGAGCAACCCTGCGCTTTACAAGTAGGCGGCAGTGATCCCGGCTTGCTTGCCAATGCAGCAAAGTTGGGCGAGGAGTATGGCTACAAAGAAATAAATTTCAACATCGGTTGTCCGAGTGAACGCGTGCAGTCGGGAAGTTTTGGTGCCTGTTTAATGGCGGAACCGCAATTGGTAGCCGAGTGTGTGGCCGCAATGGAGGCGGTGGTGTCGGTTCCAGTCACCGTGAAAACACGAATCGGTATCGACGATCAGGACAGTTATGAGTTTTTACATAAATTCGTCGACACTATTTCCAATCAATCAAAGTGCAATGTCTTCATCATCCACGCCCGTAAAGCCTGGTTGTCAGGCTTGAGTCCCAAACAAAACCGCGAGATTCCGCCTCTGGACTATGAACGTGTTTATCGTCTAAAGAAAGATTTCCAGAATCTGCATATCTCGATCAATGGCGGGATCACGTCGCTCGACCAGGTTGAAGAACATCTCAAGCATGTGGATGGAGTTATGGTTGGACGTGAAGCGTATAAGAACCCGTATTTTCTGGCTGAGGCCGATCAACGGATCTTTGG
>JABDMI010000121.1 GCA_013001575.1 Gammaproteobacteria bacterium | reverse complement strand
CGACCCGCCATTCATGCTTGAGCTGGCGCATTACGAGTGGGTTGAATTGGCAGTTTCGGTCATGGACGTGGAACCGGAACTGGATAAGATTGATCCTGACGGTGATTTATTGCTGCAGTCACCCTACTTGAATCCAGCCATGGTTTCTTTGGCCTACGTTTATCCAGTACATATGATCCGTCCGGAACACACACCCGATTCAGCACCAGAACAACCGACATTTTTATTGGTATATCGTGATCTGAATGACAAAGTGGAATTCATGCAATTGAATGCCGTCTCCGCCCGCTTGATCGAATTATTGGAACAACAACCCGAGCTTAGAGGTGAACAGGTCATGCAACAGATCGCTCAGGAATTAAATCACCCGGATCCCTTACAGGTGGTCTCCGGAGGATTGGCGATATTACAAAATTTTCGAGAGAAAAATATAGTTCTCGGCACGTTTCGGGACTAAACAAGCAAGGCGTAATAATCATGCCATTACGCAGTTCGTATTAATTGAATAAGTACAAACCCTGTGGAGATAAGCATGCAATCTTTTTATAAGTTGTACGATAGCCTGACCGACCGCCTGCGCAGTTCAACAGACTGGTTATGGCCAATATTATTACGTGCCATATTATTTTATGAATTCTTTTTTCCAGGCATGGGCAAACTGCGTGGCGAAAACTGGTTTAGCGGAATCAATGACAAGTTTCCCTTCCCGTTTAATCAATTCAGTCCGGACTTAAATTGGCTGGTCGCGGGATATGGTGAGGTTGCATTCTCAATATTGCTACTGCTTGGTCTTTTCACCCGTTTTGCCGCGCTTTCAATTTTGGTGATCACAGGTGTAGCCGTCGCCGCTGTGCACTGGCCAGAAAGCTGGAATTCCCTAAACCAGCTTTGGGAAGGATACGGAATAAAATCCAGTGAGGCCGGTAATTTCAAACTTCCTTTATTATATGCCTTGATGCTGCTGCCCTTGATCTTTCACGGTGGAGGCAAACTCAGTCTTGATCAACTATTGCTAAAACTCACCGGGCGTGCGACAGACTATCAACCGAAAGCGGACCTCAATGCCGACGCAGTCATGCTTGCAGTCTTGGGCATTGGCTTGGTCTGGGTAATGCCGAAAACCGGACTGGCTTTACTGATCACAGCACTGGCATTAGCCGTGCTCAAGAAATTTCACGCTAAATAAGTCACGTTCGAACTGAAAAATATGCACTTGCAGCAAAGAAACCGGCATTTCGCCGGTTTTCTTTTATGCTTAAAGCGAGAAAAATACTTTGCAATCATACATACACGGGATTATATTAAACACACTATGAAAACATTGATACAGGGAATTACGTTCGTTTTGTTTGTCATTTTCGTTAATTGGCAAAGTCTTGATGCCAGTCCGCTATTTGACGATCAGGAAATTTTAAATGCGGTGCTTACAGCACCATTAACACAAGCCTATAGAGAAAAGAAACAACAAAAACGCTTATGGCATCAGGGACAGTGGGCCTATACCGATAAAGATGGCTCAACTCAAAGATTGGACATTGCGATCAGAACACGCGGTATTTCACGACGACGAAACTGCAGCTTGCCCCCGTTACAACTGAACTTCAAGAAAAGGCAAACTAAAAGCACCTTATTTGATGGCCAAGATAAAGTAAAACTGGTTTCACCCTGTAAAAACAGGAATCGTGAACAACAAGAACTGATCTTGGAGTATCTCGCCTATAAATCACTGGAAGTGTTAACCGACAAAGCATTCAAGACGCGCCTGTTAAGACTTAGTTACGTCGATAGCGAGAAACGCAAAAAACCCTGGACACATTTAACTTTTGTGATCGAAAGTGAGAAAAATTTAGCTAAAAGGCTGAATTTTGATATGGTACATGTACCTAAGATCAACAGTTCCGAACTAGACCCTGACCATTCTGCCCTGATAGAGCTTTTTCAGCTGATGATTGCAAATAACGATTACTCCATGATCCGAGGTCCGGCCAACAAAAATTGTTGTCATAACATGGAATTGCTTAAACCAAAAAATACAGATTTAGGCATATACCCGATTCCCTATGATTTTGACTCTAATGGTCTGGTGAATCCTGAATATGCAGCGCCGCCTGAAAAACTCCCGATCAAGGACGTACGCCAGCGATATTTCAGAGGCCGCTGTAAGCCTGTTGAATATTGGCATAAAAATATTAGCCATATCAAATCCAGACAAAATGAAATTATGTCAATATTTCAAAATTCCACTGAACTCAACTCACGCTACAAGTCTAAAACAATACGCTATTTACAAAAATACTTTGACATACTAAATGATCCCAAACGTATTGAAAGAGACATTATTGGACGTTGCCTTGGCAAAAAGTAAAGTACCTAGTAAGGCCACATATTTAGCTTGGGGGCTTGCGTTTGCCCTGCTATATCTTGGCTTATGCGAAAGTATATATGCCAGGGATGTATATCCAGAAGAACCCATCCAATGGCAATGGCAAAATATAGATCGCGTTGTTGTATTCCCGGATGTGCATGGTGCCTATCCGGAACTGGTCAGGCTTTTGCAGGTCAGTCGGGTTATTGACGAAAATCTCAAATGGAGTGGAAACAATACCCATCTCATAAGTCTTGGTGACCTACTTGATCGTGGGCCGCAATCGCGCCAGACTATGGATTTACTCATGCGATTGCAACATGAAGCAGCTGTTGCTGGCGGCAAAGTACATGTACTTGCAGGCAATCATGAACTGATGAATTTGGTCGGTGATCTGCGGTATGTTTCAAAAGCCGAATATCGGGAATTTGCATCCGATGAAAGCGCTGCTGATCGCGAAAATGGCTATAGAGATTTTATATCCGGTACAGATCTTACATTTGAGAATCAAAGCCAATCCAGAATGGCGTTTGAGAAAATGTATCCACCCGGGTATTTTGCCCACCGCGATGCATTTTCCGTCGATGGGAAATACGGTTCCTGGCTACTTTCCTTGCCCGCAATAATTACGGTAAACGACATGGCATTTGTGCACGCCAGTCTACCTGAAATGGTGTCACAGCACGGGCTGGAAAAAATCAATCAAGACTATCAAACGATAACCAGGCGTTATATCGAGTTATGGCATGCTTTGATCGAATTAAATGTGCTCACGGATAACCCTAAAGAAAATCCGGAACTACAAGCCGCATCCAGAATACAAAATAGCTCACCATCCGATTGTCTTCAATCAAGGCAGAAAGACTGTCTGGAGCAAGTACAAAGAAATCAACTGCCGACACCTGTTATTAACACCCTCAAGGAATTCTTGGCCTTAAGTGAGCACCCTATTCTCAGCAGCGATAGCCCATTATGGAGTCGTGGTGCTGTTTATTGTCGTGCGCTGCACGAACGCCCGATCCTTGACACTGCACTACAAAAACTCGGCGTTCAACAAGTCATTGTGGGCCATACTGTAACTGCAGACGCACGTGCTCATTCCTTGCATGCGGATAAACTGATCATGCTTGATACTGGCATGTTGATCGATTATTACCAGGGCCGGCCGGCAGCGCTAATTGTTGAAAATGGCAAAAAACTCGTTCAATACCTGAACCCCGAAGAAAAACTGGCACCACTCCATGATCAGTTGCCTGGCTCTTATGGGCTGAGTAAGAAGGAACTGGAATTGGCATTAACTACCGCGCAAATTACCGCGATAGATAAACCCACAGGAGCACAACTCGGTGTAGGCGGGCAGTGGAAAGTACAGCTTTCGCACAACAACAAAAACATCATGGCTTTGTTTTATCCTGATGACCGCTTAAACACGCATAAAAAAGAATTGGCCGCCCACAAACTGGATGAAGTTCTGGGCTTTGAACTGGTCCCGCTTACGGTGAGTCGCACAATAGACAACAATACAGGAGCGTTGCAACTCGAGCATCCGGATTCAATTACTGAAGACTCCCGTATTAAGAATAATACCGGCATCGGGGGCTGGTGTTCTTTGCCTAGACAATATCAACTCATGTATGCATGGGATTTATTAACGGCCAACTCAAACCGTTCAGCCAGTAACATACATTATCGTCAAGATTTAGGGCTGGTCTACCTGACCGATCATAGTAAAGCGTTTGGTCAAAGGAAAACTTTACCTAAAACATTACGCAAAGATCTGGTCATATTAAGCCCTGAGGTCAGAGCGCAGCTGGCAATCCTGGACGAACAAAAATTGCAACAGGCAATGGGCGACACAATCAACAAAAGTGCAATCCGCTCTCTTTTAAAGCGACGTAATGCAATGCTCAAAAAACTTGACTAGTTTTTGGGATTGTCGGTAATGTCAGGCGGGGTAACGGCCGAAATTATCTGATCTGAATTTTCCGCGGTAATTATTCTGGCTTCCTTTTTCTCCTGCCGTGCCTGTTTTTTCTTGGCCAGATACTGAGATTCCAACCCGTCACCAAACATACAGACCAACACTGTGGTGTAATTGAAAAACACCGTCATGACAATGGCAATCTCTACAGATTTTATTCCAGCAGCAATACCAACTCCAATCGCAACAAAAATAAACAATGTATCGAATGTATCACTCAATGCTCTTCTGAAGCGCACGCCTGCCACAATTCCGGCCAAACTAAATGCCAATGCCAGTGAATGTTGTACCACAGTAACGATTCCAGCAACCACAGCTGGCAAGATCAGTGCGGTTTCATCAATCGAATGATCATAAACACTTCCTTGATGAATGGCTTTGTACACCCATGAGACCGGGATCATTAAAATAAAAGTTGTAAACATCGCAAGAAATAATGATTTGGCTGAATTCAACCAGATCGGGCCGTTGGCCAGATTCCGTTGTTGGGTACGCTCCGCGATCGCTTCTAACTCATCGCCATCGCTGCCGAGCAAGGTTTCCTCCAACTCATAAGCTGTTGAGTCCTGATAATTGGTAAATTCACCAATGCCACCGACAGGAAGATCGCGTGTCATGCCGGGGGCTAACCAGACAAACAATGCAACTATTCCAAAAATAATCAAATAATAGACAGTCATCCTGATCAAAAGCATGAAAAGTATACTGGGCTGCCTAAAATTCACATCATTAAAGTTATCTTGCATTCTAATAATCCTTCTGGTCACATATCTATATGTGTCAACAGTTTAACCCAGACCAGCAAGAATGTTAAAATTTATGGAGAAATTATTCGCGTGCAAAATCAATAACATAATGCTATTGTAATCCTATGAAATCACATCGCAAAGAATTAAAACAAGGTGAGATCCTGTTTTCTGAAGGAGACTCGCCAGATTATGCATACCTGATCGAACACGGCGTACTCGAGATCAGCTCGATACAAAATGGCGAACACATTGTATTAGGTGAACTCACTGACGGTCGTTTGCTCGGTGAAATGGCTGTACTTGATGACTCGCCACGAGTTGCCTCAGCTGTGGCCAAAACCGACTGTGTGCTGATAGAAATAGATAAAGACCAGTTTCTGGAACGCTTGATCAAATCCGATCCGGTTGTGCGTTCCTTGCTGGCATCATTACTGCGTCGTTATCGCAGCACTTTGGCAAACTTAAAAGGTGAGTCGCAAACCGAACTTTTCTCTGATACCAATATTTTTGAACGTGTAACGATTGAAAAAATTCGACTCGAGGGTCAATTGCGCGCGGCAATTCAGAATGACGATCTTGACGTGCGTTATCAACCCATTCTCGATGTTGAATCCAATAAAATCGCAGGCTACGAAGCCCTGGTACGCTGGGATCACCCGGAACACGGACAGATCCTGCCAACCGAGTTTGTTACGCTGGCCGAAGAAACCTCTTTGATCTTTGAGGTGGGCGAATACGTGATTGATACTGTATGTGCTGCAATCAAGCAATTCATGCAATACTCCACAGATAAAGTTGTGCCCTTTGTGGCAGTAAATATTTCGGGCCGACAATTATCGCACCCGGGTTTGATCGAGTTAATTACTAACCGGGTTGAGCAGAATCAAATCCCCGAGGAAAGTTTTAAACTCGAAATAACAGAAGGCCTGGCACTTGAGCACAGCGAAGTACAACGCACTATTCAGTTATGTCATCAGCATGGCATGCGGGTCGCTTTAGACGACTTTGGAACGGGCTATTCCAACCTGAGTCTATTACACAAACTGGATTTTGATACCATCAAGATCGACCAGGCATTTGCCAGTGAAATTCTGGAAGATGATCGCTCACTTGCTCTGGTAAAAAGCATGGTCAGCATGTGTAAAGCATTAAATGCAGATGTATTGGTCGAAGGTGTTGAAAACGAGGTAATTTTCGAAATTCTAAGCAACATTGGCTGCAAATATGCGCAAGGTTTTTTTGTGGGCAAGCCACAAAAACTGGAAGAAGTTTTGGAAGCTAGGTTAGTAGGCTAAATCTCAACTGATCAATAGAAAGTGTCTATTGAATTCCATTCAACCGTGTCCAGAAAGCGTTCTGGCGCATTAGACAGACTCTCAAGAGTAATTTTTGCCTGATGTCGTACACTGGCATTCTCATGCTCCAGAAATGGTTTGATCAACTGCACACACTCCTTGCCTTTCAGAAATCCAATACCCCAAATTGCATATCGCAAAGTTTTGGGGTCTTCATCATTTAAATGACGCAAATAGGTATATTGCACATCGGAACCGGATTTACCCAGGTGTAATGTTGCAATTTCACGAATGCTGTGATGAGGGTCAAACAATTTTTCCTTGGCCAGTGGTTCACTACCCCAGCTTTTGATACTTTGCATAAAGGCTTCACGTCGTACCGCGACATTGCGGTCCCTGATGGCAATATCCAGGGCTTTTTGTCGTAAGTCGTCTTCCAGATCCTTAAGCAAATGCGAACATTTAATTCGAATTCTCTGGTGATTATGCTTTAAGCCATTTAGTACAAAGTCTTCAACTGGTGCAAGCTCATTATCTATGACCAATCGGAAACAGGCCGTTGCCAGTTTTTGATCCTTACTTGATATACCATCGAGCAAATGAATGACGTTATCCTGTTCCATCAAATAATTTTCAATGTCCGCTACCAAGCCATCGTGTTTCCAGCGCGTACATTTCTTGAGGTGATAAAGATTCGGCAGGTATTTAACAAAGATAGCCGCGTTTTGTTTGGTGGTTAGATCCACAATCGCCGAAATTGCCTTATTGCGAATTTCAGGCACCCAGTCATTGGCGCGCGCATACAAAATAGGTAGGGTTTCCGGGTCATTCAAAGCGGCAAGTTTGTTGAGCGCATCATGGCGCATACGCCCGTCTTTGTTATAGGCAAATTCTTTGATCTTATGGATCTCACCCGACACCACTAACTCATCCGATCGTTGTGGTTTGCTGGTCTTTGGCTGTAAAACCGCTTCGCTGGTGTCATCAGTCTGAACAGCATCCTCCGACAGGGTCGGGTATTGGCCAGTCAATTGTCCAATGATGCGTTTAAAGATTCCTGGTTTTGCCGACATTATGTAACTCATCCATTATTGTTGACGCTAATCTCTTCACTTTACATTACTTTGCAATTGATTGAAACGTAAATGCTTTATAATCAATTAAATCAATAAGTTAATTAGCACTTATTGTGCAGAATCTGGGTCTATTCAGCGATTTATTGCACCATTTAACAAGCTTGAAATATCAGTCTTCCAGGTGCATGGCCATATAGTCAAAAGTTAAATTCACAAATGCCCGCACGCCGGTTTGCATAGTGGGCTCGTAAATGGTGAAATGCGGGGAATGATTGGAGTATGCTTTTTTAGGGTCGCTGCCTGGTTCTACAGAACCTAAAAACAGGAAAACACCAGGGACTTCATTGGCAAAAAAGGAAAAGTCTTCGGCACCGGTTACCAGATCGGGTGTGATCACGGCGGTTTCACCTGACACTCTTTGCAAGGTAGGCAACATCTTTGCCGTTAATTCCGGGTCATTGACCGTGACCGGATAGCCTTCCTGAATTGTCAGCTCGGCTTTCGCGCCTGCACTCTCGGCAATGTTCGTAGCAATCTTTTCGATACTGGCGTGAATATCATCACGGATGTTCATATCGAAATTACGAATGGTCCCCCAGAGATTCACTTCATCCGGAATAATATTATGGCGCACACCGCCGTCGATCTTGCCCACCGTAACAATGGCCGGAGCTTTGGTGATATTGGTCTGACGCGCAACGATCGTTTGTAAGCCCACAATGATCTGTGAGGCCGTAACGATCGGATCGACGCCACCCCAGGGTCTGGCTCCATGCGTTTGTTTGCCCGTTACTTTCAGTTCAAACATATCTACAGCTGCCATGGCAGGACCCGGTCGAACCGCAATCTGTCCGCCTGGCATATTTAACCCAACATGCATGCCAAAGATCACATCGGGTTGGTATTTTTCAAACAAACCTTCTTTCAGCATTAGCTCGGCGCCGCCTTCTTCACCGGGAGGCGCACCCTCTTCCGCCGGTTGAAAAATAAATAACACATCTCCCGCAAGTTCCTCTTTAAGCTCAACAAGAATCTTTGCCGCACCGAGTAACATGGCAATGTGACTGTCGTGACCACAGGCATGCATTACGCCCACTTTTTTTCCGGCAAATTCGGATGTGGCTTGTGAGGCAAATGGCAATCCGGTTTTCTCAGTGACCGGAAGTCCATCGATGTCGGCACGTAGAGCCACCGTTGGACCCGGCTTAGCGCCTTTCAGGAGTGCGACCACCCCGGTTTTAGCAATTCCGGACACGGGTTTTAATCCAAGCTTTTCCAATTCTTCAGTTATGCGTTTGGAGGTATTGAATTCACGATTACTCAACTCTGGATGTTCATGAAACCAACGACGAAGCTCAACAACTTGAGGATAGACTTGGGACGAGAGTTCATCTAATTGATTTTCCTGATTTTTTGCAAATGCTACACTGGTGAGACCAAGTAGTGCTGAAAACAGTAATAATTTTTTCATAATAGTTTCTACTTTATTTTAAATGTATTATTCAATTCTGGGAGATAAGCCTGCTACTGAAATAATTCACAATTGCCTGTTACTATTACCTACTGGTACAGGGTTTGCTCACACTCTGAATCAATCATAAAAAGATACAGATATGATACAACTATACACAACTTCACTCATAATAATTTGCCTGGCTGTAGTTACTCCAGCTTTGGCTGATATTTCTACTGATGAGTCATTCGAAAGTACGAGCAATGTGGTGAATGCTACCTCCCCAGCAAATATTCCAAAAGTTCCAAAAAAGAAAAAACTCGCACAAAAATTACAAAAACTAGTTGAAGGATTCTATCAAGGCGACAATCTGGAGGCTTTTTGGACGTCTGAGCCTGATATGTACTCAACATTACTCTCAAAACACCTGATCGAGCTATTTGAAAATAACCGTAAGCAACATGATGATCTATTCCTTGGCTTCGATCCTTTTGTTAATGGCCAGGACGCCTTGATCAAAGACCTTGTGGTTTATCCGGTTCAAGTCAACGGATTAAACGCAACTGTTAGAGCATCGTTCAAGAACTTTGATCATGAAATTACTTTGATCTACAGCTTTGTTTGGGAAGGCAGTGTATGGAAAC
Source organism: Gammaproteobacteria bacterium (assembly GCA_013001575.1). Taxonomy (NCBI): domain Bacteria; kingdom Pseudomonadati; phylum Pseudomonadota; class Gammaproteobacteria; species Gammaproteobacteria bacterium. The sequence goes on along the minus strand of JABDMI010000121.1, from coordinate 11,003 downwards.
TGGATGAAATGGTGTCAATTTCCGGCGGTTATCGCTGGCTACTCAGTGATGTGCTCATCAATCCGTAACAATGCCTGTAGTTTTGATTGTATATGGGAGTTAAAGTCTGGTCAGGTTGATAAGCTCTTTTACAAATTTTTTAATATCGATGGTGTTAACCATTCGTGAATTTTTTAATGAGAACCATTCAATATTTTCCATAAAGGCTTCCCACCACAACTGATCAATAATTGTTACCGCCTCATCTTGTTCTGAGCTTATCCTCTGATAGGCTTCAGAAAACAGGCTTTCCATCAACTCGTAGCGCCCGGCCAGTTCCGAATACCCCATTGTGAAAGCATATGATTTGACAATACCACCCAAACCGGCACTTGCTGCAATCGCCATGCCTAACACAGCAACTATTGTCGTGGAATAGTTTAAGCCTGCGTATTTAATTAGCAGAAGCAACACTCCCGAGATAAACGAAAGCACGAACAAGCAAAGCCCGATGCGGTTCAATTTTACGAGTTTCCCTCTGTCACGTTGACTCGCGTTAGAAAAATATTTGTGCTGATCATGTACCCAATGATTTTTTACAGTTTGTAATGCATCAGCCGCCACATCTGCAGTCTCTTTATCAATAAGCTTGCTAGCCAGTGGATCATATAACTCTTTTTTGCGAAACAGATTCATTATCCAGCGATTTTCATCCCCCAGTTTACGCAGAAAATAATGCGCTTCTCTAGCTGAATTCAAGACAGAATGGCGTTGTCCGGTTGTTTCCTCAGACACAGCAAAAAAGAAAAACAATCGCGAGGTTTCTCCGAGCAATCGGTATAGCTGATACTTTTTTTGTGCGTCTGTATTCCTTAAACGCATGGAAACCAACAGTGTTATGAGATAAACAACCAGATAACAAACTATCACATAGGTAAAAGGCAGTACCCGGAAATACAACAAAAGTATTAGCAAAAGAATGGCTGTTAGTGTGAAGAAAATTTGCGTGTAAGCACGAAATGATTTTTGATAACTATTAGCAACATTATCTGACTTTCTATAGAGCCTGTGTAAAAATCTTAGATGCAGGGGTAATTTTGATTCTTCATGCGTAGTTAATGGATAACCCGGTTCAGTAGCATCCGCAGTGGTTTGATTATATTTTTCAATCTGTGATAACAATTCCAATCCGGCAATCGAACCTGCATAAGGAATATTCTGAATATCCTGAGCACGTTGACCTGATTCAAGATAAACCATTTCTCTTTCAGATTGCTCTTTACTTTGGTCTTCACTCCGGCGAAGCGTGTCAATATGAATAACCGCTTTCTTATCACGGGGCCAGTGATCGGCTTCTAGTTGCGTCTTAAGACTGGGAAACACATTATTAACAGCATAATTCACAACCTCGGCAGTGCCGCCGGTCAGATCATTGGTTTCTCCATTCCACAGCGCTAGCATCAGGTCACTGTAATCAACCAACCATTTACCCACATACGCATAACAAAGATCTCTTTGTGCTTGCGGGTCGAATTTATTAAGAGATTTATGACATACCGCTGTATCAAACAATCGATCAAACCGCTTACGTTGCTCAGACGTGGAAAAATCTTTGCCGTATTCATCCTGAGTCATCGGCAAAACAGCATAAATTTCAACGCCTTGCTCAAGAGCAACTTCTGCGGCCAACTGATCGGCACCTTCAGCGAGTGGTGTCAACAGGACTAGAGGACTATTGGGATAACTGATTTTTAAGTCTGTAAAAACTTTTGTCAATTGCTGCCGTATACGGTCAATGGTATCAGGATGTATATTCCTGTGCCCGGTGATTCCTATTGCAATGGGAACCTGATCATTAAACAGATTCGTTGATTTAGGCTTAGTGTCAATGGTCATGAATTAGCGATTGCTCAAAAGAATGACTGTATAAACCCGTACAGCATAACCAGAACAGTTCCGACCAATATCCATCCCAGTGCAGCCAAGAACCCGTAGGCAATTTTTTCTCCCAGTAACAATTCCGGATAAGCATATCCGCGAGATTTCAGTAGCGAGCGCACACCTCTAGTGGCGCGGTTCCAGAATCCCATGCTTGCAATTCGCGACCCTACTGAAGGCGGATCAGTCTTAACCCAGTGGGCATTCCAGTCTTGATCAAAGGCAATAAACAGGGATTCACCTACTTCACCAGGTAATGGTTTTTCCAAAGTTTCATTTAGCATGGCTTGTGCACCTTGCCAAATCTCTTTGCGCACACTCATTTTCTTGTCATAGAAGGGCATGGCGATGATAAGTTTTTCCGGCGGGACAACTTGTACCAAACGTGAAATTTCCCAGCGTAGCCCTTTTGTATCCCCGAAGGTCCAAATAACCAGATCGGTTTTATCGATCAGTTCCAACACCTTGTCTTGCCATTCATCATCGGTCACATAAAGACGCGAGGCACCAGTGGTTGCAAGTTTTTCGCCTGGCCGCCCAATAGCAACCATCTCGCCAACTCGGCCAAAGGCTACTGAAAGACTGCTTTCCCAAGGATTGATCGAGACACTCAGACCGCCGGGCAGCACTATGTCTTGTTTATCCTCTTCATCCAACTTAAAGGAACGCAAGTATAAAAATAATGGTCGTTCGCCTGTATGATTTTGTACCAGTGTTTCGGCATACAGCATTTGTAATTTACGTCCACTGCTGATGAATTTTATACCCAAAGCAGCCATCAACAATCCAACGATATAAAAAATGATTGCACCATCCGGACGATCCAGACCCAATGCACTGCCATAGCGGGTCAGCAATGCACCCACTGAACCAACAAGAAGAATAAGCAAACCGATTACGGTATATAATTTCCCCTTTTTAGGATTGCGCTCCGGAAGTGACGCCTTACCAGCTTGCACCGTTTGTTTAGGCTTTAATAGATAGCGCAACAAGAGCCCGACGAGTAACAAAAGTAAACTGCCAACTACGAGTACCTTGCGAAAATTACTTTCGCCTCCGTAGGATTCCAGCAAATTTCGCATCTGAGTATCATCGCTAATGTCCCAGGCACTTTTCCAGTTTTGAATCCAGATATTGGGGTCTATGCCATGCTTCAATAAGATTTCAGCACCTTGGTAATGATTGTTTGCGACAAAGTCCTGCAAGTGATAATCAATATCCGGATTTCTTTCGATCTGACTCAATATCCATTCGAGCATTTGCATATGCTCCGGCTCGGCTCTTCCCGTGTATGGACTGATCTTGCGCACCGGATGTGAAAACCATTCGGATGGATTGAGATCATAACCGTGCTCTACAAATAGTTTCAAGGCTCCCAGATTACCCGCCGCGATCGCAATGCCCACCGGAGTATCACTCAGATAATCTTCGCCGGTATCCCAGGCGTGTGGATTGGACCTGAGCAACTTTTTGAGATGTCGGGTATCGGGATTGCTGGCCAAGTCGTAGATCTCATAACTATAGACGGCTCGTGAATTATCGGGATAACTCGCTTTTGGCCAATATTCGGTGCGTTGGGTAAATTCACCCGCTTCATCAGACTCGTAATTACGATGATCGGTGGTTACTTTGATACCCTGCCCGGTCATTTCATAATCGATAGTGTAGGCGCCGGTTGTACTGAACACGGCGTCCTCGTTATCTCGCAAGGGTGCGAAAACCTGCAACAGCCTGCTATGTGCGCCCACGTGACAAACGGCCATAACCAGCGGCTCATTCGGATTTTCCTCCAAGGTAAGACTGGACACACCATCTGTGTCACAGCCATCTTCTTCACCGGAACAGAACATGCAACCGGACAGTTCGTATTCCGTCAATGGTGCGACTTTGTCGTTTTGAAATATTTGTAAGATATCCGGTGCTTCACTTTTGATCTGCCAATAATAGGAGGTGATCTGTATCGGGTGTTTGTAATCCAGAACGGGTTCATCAGCAGTTAATGGCCATGTAAAAACTAACAGACTTATTAACAATATCAAAAGGTATTTTACAGTTCGCATAGTGGTACTTTAATTTTAATTATTGGGATTAGACTCCATTCCAATAATAGCATTAAATGAGCGAATTGCTGCTTAGAATTATGCGGTAACGACTCTGTCTAATTTTGTTTATTTCTTATGGGAGATGATAACTCCACACCTTCCGCCATGTAAATATCATCATAGAGAACACCGCCATTTCCGTAGGGCTTATCTTTTGGGCCGGTATTGCAATTGGCTAGAAAATATTGCAAGGATAATTCCCGCCGCATTCTAAAATCTGCACCTTGGTAAACCAGTTGCTGTTCGTCGAATTCGCCACCACGTAAATAAACATCATAGGCTTGGCCACCTTCACTACTTGGTTTATTGTTCACGACCATCCAGACTTCGTACCAGATCATGGGCTTTAATGGCTCAGCGTCTTTTTGATTTAAGGAATTGAATATTTTCGCTTAGCCTTTGTCCTGCTTGACCATTAAGGTACCGTCATTTCTGGAACCGTCTGACTCGGCTTTGTCAGTGATCCTGAGACTGGGTTCAAAGGCGTTGTAATCATGCTCGGCAATGCCTTTAGCGGATAGATTACTTATGCCAAATATGTGATTATTGGGAAATGCCTCAATGGCAAAACGGGAATAAAACGTGTATATATCGCCAACTTCAACAGCCACCGGAAGCTTAACGTAACTTAAGGCTTTACGATTACCGACCACACCGTCTGCAGCCGGTTTTTTTAGTAGATAATGATTACCTGATGCTTCTTGCTTGATTATTGTAATTTGAGGATTCGCAATTTTAGGATTGGTATCGTTGCGAGTGTCTTTATTGATCCAGGCGGATAGATCGTTCGATTCGAAATCATCAACAAGCAACCACGCAGGTGTATTTGTTTTACCGGTGTCGTAGTCAACCGTTGTACAGGATGCTAGTGAAAGAATGACTATCAATAGTAATGATTTCAGTTTCATGTTTGTAAATTGCAATTAAAAGGCTGACTTATACTTACTCTACTTTGACTCAATTTATTAATGTTTAACAATTATTGGTTTACCATTGTTTGACCATTATCCTGGAAGAGTACATTGGGTGCGAAAACCAGTAATAAAAGACTCAAAAACCTATGTGGTTTGTGATTTTCATGGCGTACTTTGGCCATGAAATAAATCATTAACGACTATAACGATCGAATCGTATTAGGGAAAAGAAAATAGTGTAGAATTTGAATTGTATCTTTAATTTATATTTCACGATGAATCCACTCTTAATAATTTTCACTTTAACACTCTCAAGCACAGCAATAGATGCCAATCAGTGCCTTGTTGAGCCTGGCGCCTACGCAAAAGGAATGGAAAATAACGCAGTCAAATCTTGTGACTATGAAGTTTCTGCAGTTGAAGTTCCGGCATTAGAAATTACTATATTAGAAGTTCCGACATTAGAGATGGACATTGAGGTACCTGAACATAAAGCGCCTGACTACACACGCGAGATCAAGCTTAGTCCGACAATTCGCACAGAATCACTTGCCGATGATGACTTGGTAAGAAAGCAAAAGGCATTAAATAATATTGATGCCTTCACCAAACCCTATCAGCGTCGCGAGCTAGATGATCGCAATATACAAGACCGTGGTCAGCACAGTTTGGACAACTTCCATTTACCCGCGTACACCTGTGCACTGCCCAAAGTGGACAATCTGGATGCCGTATCTCAACACTACGACCGCGCCAGTATCGCGATACTGGATAATGATCTGAAAAACTATTTTCATTGCATTAACCGAGCGGCTGAAACCGAGCGCGATTCTTTTGTGCAATTGATCACTGGCAAACTGGACGGGCAAATCGTGATGCGTAAAAACAATCGCTTGCAATGGGCCGTGTTACCCAAATACACCGAGCAGACGCAAAACATAATGCACCATATCAATCAACAGTATCAATACCGATATGCCGATTATCAGGCAACCTTTGAACAGTTACAGCATGTCATCAAGCAATGGACCCGGCATGAGGCATTGAAATCACAGTAGCAAGGTCCGAATCAGTTGTAACGGGATTACAACACCGGCACATTCACAACTTCACATTCCAGCTCAACTTCGGCGCTCATGGAGTTAGTGACCAGACAAGCCGCTTCGGCTTTATGCAAGAGTTTTTCAGCCTTTTCAACCGATCCATCCTGAGGAATACGCAGCTTTACCGTCGACAGGACCTTGGTGAACAATAATTTTCGCTCGACTTTATCCAGAGTTCCCCGGGACTCGCACTCAATCGATAGCCACTCGAGTTTTGACGCTCTGGCTATCGCCTTGAAAGATAAAACCAAACAATTGGCTGCTGCGGCCATGAGTAAGTCTTCGGGTGACCAAAGATTACCGGGACCACCAAAGGCCGCAGGTGGCGCGGCTTCAAAGCTTGGCAGGTTGTCTGCTTCTACCGTTACATGACTGTCGGGTTTGGTGCTGACTGAAACCGTGTACAAATGGGGGAAATCTTGCATGGGAAATCCTTAGAGTTATTTATTATTAAGGACAGTTTAGGCATAGCGCATAAGTAAACTTTGATCTGGCTCAATAAAACCCAGAACAAATATACCTAAGGACAAATAAAACAAACAGTATTACCACTCGACGTTTCTGTTTCTGCAGTTGACAACAGTGCAGCAATCCCGACCACAGCGCCAATCCAAATTGCATTCTTGGTTGCACTGAATTGCTTGACCTCCAAGCGAGCGATATCCGAAATAGCGATATTCAAGTCTCTACCTTGTATATTCGTGTTGCTTAGTTTGCTAACTGTAAACTTGTGCACTGTGCCATCCGTTTTAACCACTCGCACTGTGTCGCCGATATTTATCAAATCACCTGAGGAAATTCTTGCTTGCAGATCATACGATGTATATTCAACGGCCCGCATGGAAGTACAGCCTGAAATCAGCAGCATAGACGCAAACACAATTACTAGATTTTTAATTTTTTACTCCATTGTTTCGTCGATACTTTTAAAGTTATTTGATTTAGTTTTTTATAGCATTGAAAAAGGCTTTTTTATCGATTAAACCAATCAGGTTGATTAATGTTTTAAAAATATGAAAAGGTCTACTTTTGGGCGTGTCGCTACTTTAGGCTGGAATTTGACACGATGAAATCGTGATCATATGTCGTAATTTCAAAATGATTCTCATAAGGATCACGGAAATAAAGTGACCAGGCTTTACCGTGGTCATTGCAGCGATCAAGGATTTCCAATTTCTCCAGATGGGTTTTCCATTGCAGAAAATCCTCACCGCTAACCCCAAACGCCACTTCGGTTTTGGACTCCCTGTCGCGCTTGAATAAAGCAAGATGTACCTCACCATGGGATATGGTCAAAGGACCACCGGGATGCTCGGCCCAAAACTCGAATTCCTTGATGATCGAAAACCCGAGATTCTGTTTGTACCACTCGGCGGCAACGTCGCGTTCAGGGACGTAGATGTGGACGTGATCGATTTTATTCAGAACTGGAATCATTAATCCTTATCCTTAGCTTTTGAGAAGTGACTATAGCGTGGCTATACAAGTATCAAACTCTGACACATTACAAATTATTCAAGTATGTGCGTTTTAATTATCGTATGGCCATTGTCTTGGAAGAATACATTGGGTTTTGTCAGACCTTTCATTTTCCAGACCATAATCTTAAACAAAAATCGTAATGTCGTTCGCAATTCCGAGTGATATGTGTCGCTCTTTACAAAGCCGGGTTTAGCAGATTTTGTCTGTACCGCACCATAGACCGGGCCGAATAAAGCTTCAATGCCTTTTGTCATGTCGACAAAATTATGGATTAGGCCTATAAATGGAACACGGGAAGAAACGGTATTGCCGATTGGGGTTTTACAACAGCCTGTATACCAACGATACAAGCCTTTGGGCGTTAAACGTAAACATTGAAGATGTTCGAGGCCTTGTGTGATCTTAATAGATGAGATTGGTAGTTGCACAATATCGGTACCACCATATTCGTCGAGAATGCTTTTGTCTTCTCCTAAGTGCCTCGCAAATGTCTGACAGTCGTCACAATAGCAGTTGAGGCGATTGCCCAAGGATGGCGTTACATTTTCTATAAGGCCTTCTACCTGGCCGCAATTGCACTTTAAGGGGATGTTTGTCATGTTTATTGAAATTAATGTAATCCATTCCCCGACTAACTCGGCACAATCTCACAAGACCAAAATTATCCTGTTCAAGTGTGACCTTAATCTGAAATTACCTTAAGTGTTTATTCTACTTCCTTTTCGGAATATACAAATCCGTAATTGTCCCTTCAAACACTTCGGCCGCCATCGCAGGTGTCTCTGACAAAGTCGGATGCGGGTGAATGGTTAAACCAATATCCTCGGCATCGGCGTTCATTTCGATGGCCAAAGCCATTTCGGCGATCAGTTCGCCAGCGCCAACACCGACAATACCGGCACCCAGTACACGATTGGTTTTTGGATCGAACAACAACTTGGTGGAACCATCGGTACGGCCATTGGCCAAGGCGCGACCACTGGCCGCCCAGGGGAATACGCCCTTCTCGTATTTAATGCCTTGCGCTTTGGCATCGGTCTCGGTCAAACCCACCCAGGCAATTTCCGGATCGGTGTAAGCCACCGATGGAATCACCCGCGCATCGAAATATCGCTTATGCCCGGCAATCACCTCCGCCGCCACTTTGGCTTCATGTGTGGCTTTATGTGCCAACATCGGTTGACCGACCAGATCACCAATGGCGAAGATATGATTTACATTGGTACGCATCTGTTTATCGGTTTCAATAAAACCACGCTCAGAAACATTCACACCGGCTTTATCGGCATCAATAACGCCACCATTGGGTTTACGACCAATGGCCACCAACACTTTGTCATACACCGCTGATTCCGGTCTTTTGTCGCCCTCAAATTGCACATGTATGCCATCGTCTTTTGCGTCCATACCTTTAACCATGGTTTTCACCATAATACTGGCACCCTGACGTTCCAGACGTTTTTGTAATGGACGCACCAGATCTTTGTCACAACCCGGGATCAAACTGTCGGTAAGCTCGACAATGGTTACTTTCGAACCCAAGGCCGAATACACGGTTGCCATTTCCAAACCAATGATGCCGCCACCAACGACTAACATATTCTCTGGAATATCTTTCAACTCCAAAGCGCCGGTGGAATCAATTACGCGTTCATCGTCTGGCTGGAAAGGTAAATTAAATACTTCGGAACCTGCCGCGATAATACAATTCTCGAATTGAATAACCTTAGTAGAACTGTCGTCGGCAGTAACTTCAATGTGATGCGGCGATACGAATTTGCCATTGCCATGCACCACATTCACTTTGCGTTGCTTCGCCATACCCGACAGGCCCTTGACCAGTTTGCCGACCACTTCATCTTGTTTCCAGTTACGCAGTTTTTCCAGATCGATCTTCGGTGGCGCGAAAGTAATCCCATGCGCCGACATGTCGGCGGCATCGTCAATCACCTTGGCCGCGTGCAACAAAGCCTTGGAAGGAATACAACCCACATTCAAACACACGCCACCCAAGACCGGCCAGCGTTCGATCAAAGTAACCTCTAAGCCTAGATCTGCCGCACGAAAGGCAGCCGTGTAGCCACCCGGCCCGGCCCCGAGGACGACGACTTTGGCGTGTTGATGCACTTCACCTTGATAGCTCGAAGCGATTGCAGTCGGAGTCGCTTGTGCTGCGGAAGACTTGTCTGTCGCTGATGAGCTTGCAACCGTTGTCGATTCCGATTTTGAGTCTGAAGCAGACTCAGTCGCCTCAACCTCGACCACCAAGCTCCCTTGCGATACTTTATCGCCCACCTGGATGTGCACCGCTTTCACCACACCGGCGTGGGTAGCTGGCACATCCATCACTGCCTTTTCGGTTTCCAGACTGATGAGTGGCGATTCAACTTCAATGTCGTCACCGACTGACACAAAGACTTCGATCACATCCACATCGGAGAAATCGCCGATGTCGGGGACTTTAATTTTGACCAGGTTCATGGTGACACGCCTGTATCATTCAAACCATCGGCATTTTCCAGTTCTTTGGCCAAGGCCGTGGTAAAACGCACAGCATTGGCGCCATCGATCACGCGATGATCGTAAGATAAGGATAAAGGCAATATATTCCGTGGCTGGAAATTCTCGCCATCCCAGACCGGTTCCATTTTGGAACGCGCCACCCCGAGAATTGCCACCTCAGGCGCATTGATGATCGGGGTAAAGAATGTCCCACCGATCGAACCTAAGCTAGAAATAGTGAACGTGCCACCTTGCATGTCTTTGGCGCCCAGTTTTCCAGCGCGGGCTTTCTCACTCAGTTCACCCATTTCTTTAGCAATCTCGAACAGATTTTTCTGATCGGCGTTCTTGATCACCGGAACCACCAAGCCTTTAGGCGTATCGGCCGCAAAACCGATGTGATAATAATTCTTGTACACCATGTTCTCGCCATCAGCCGCCAATGAACCATTAAAGGCCGGGAACTCTTTGAGCACATTCACTGCGGCTTTAATTAAAAAGGCCAATGGCGTTAAGCGCGCGCCCTGCTCCAGTGCCGCGGGCTTTAATGCCTTACGCAAGTTATCCATGTCGGTGATATCGGCCGTATCGTTCTGGGTAACGTGCGGAATATTGACCCAACTGGCGTGGAGGTACTTACTCGAGAGCTTTTGAATACGAGATAAGGGTTTAACTTCGACCTCACCGAACTTGGAAAAGTCAACTTTGGGCACTTCTGGTAAAGCACTTGCGGTACCCAATGAGACCTGGCCCGACAAAATCGATTTAACAAAGGCTTTAACATTGTCGGCGGTGATACGACCTTTATTACCGCTGCCTTTAACCTGACCGAGGTTAACGCCCAGTTCGCGTGCCAGTTTACGTACCGAGGGCCCCGCGTAGGCGGATGCAAAACTGCTTTCATCGATTGGCGGCAAGGCGCGCGGTGCGGCCGCTGGTGTGATGACCGCCGGGGTGGTTTGCTGGATCGGCTTATTCACCCC
>JABDMI010000120.1 GCA_013001575.1 Gammaproteobacteria bacterium | reverse complement strand
ATGCCAGGCGCCGATCAGGAATATCGTGATGCCTTGGAACGCCGGGCGGAAAAGCATGGCTGGCCGGCATTGCATGCGGAATTGCTGGCCATCGATCCCGACAGTGCGAGCCGTATCAAACCCACAGACTCGCAACGCATCCAAAGAGCCCTTGAGGTGTTTCATGTGAGCGGACAAACCCTGACAAGTTTGCACGCTACCCAATCAAGTGCTGAAAATGGTTTTGAATTTATTAAAATTGCCTTGGTGCCAGAGGATCGTGCAGAGTTACATAAGGCTATAGAAAAACGCTTTAAGCAAATGATAAGTAAAGGTTTTTTAGAAGAGGTCAGGGCACTGGTTCGGGATAATGCGTTTGTTCGAGATGCTCCATCAATGCGCGCAGTGGGTTATCGTCAACTCCTTGCTCATCTGCTCGATGGGGAACCCTTAGAAGACGCCATACTCAAGGGCATTTACGCCACCCGACAATTGGCAAAGCGCCAGCTAACCTGGTTGCGCAAAATGCCCGGTTTACAAACCTTTGATGCCTATGCACCAGACATACACGCCAAATGCGATAGTTGGTTGGAAAACATCCTATAAATATTATTGAAATATTTTTTAATGAGCAGGGTTCCACAAATAATGAGAATGAATCTAAGAATATTCAATCACTTAAGCTCACTTAACAATAAGGCAAATTTACTTGTATAAATCAAACACTTGTTCACAAAATTGCTATAATAATTTTGAGTTTGCTACATATAAATAAATACAAATACCTCTGCGTATACACAAATATGCCCTACAGGAACGGGTAAGTATAAAAATTACAGATATTAAACATATCGCATAAGGAGTTTCAAATGTCACGCGCGCACAATCTTCAAGACCCGTTTTTAAATATTTTGCGAAAAGACCGTATTCCGGTTTCTATTTATCTGATCAATGGAATTAAATTGCAAGGCCAAATTGAATCCTTTGACCAGTTTGTGGTGTTGTTACGCAACAGTGTTAATCAAATGGTGTACAAGCACGCCATCTCCACCGTGGTTCCATCGCGCGCCGTACAGTTGCCGCGCTTTAATCCACAAAACCCGGACGAAGAACTTGACGCAGATGACGCTGTGGCTATTGATACAGCGACAGATTAAGAATACCTGTTTAAATTTCATATGATTCGAGTCGGATTTCGCTACTGGCGAATTCCGGTTTGTCTATAATTCAAAATGGATAAAACGCATCCCATATTATTTTATTTCCATTAATCCTCATGTAAATTGTTTTGGTTGAATCATTCATAGACCGTCCCGGCGTGCGAAACACAGATGGTGAATCTGTGCTGTTGGTGCATCTCAACCAGCAACATGCAAGCAGTAATAAAATATCTTCAGATGAAGTTGAAGAGTTTGCCTTGCTGGCCAAGTCGGCTGGCGGTGAAATTGTGGCGGAAGAAAAAGTCAATTTGCGCCACCCCAATGCCCGGTATTATTTGGGCAGTGGCAAAGTTGAACAGATCAAGCAATTGGTCAAACAGCATTGTGCTGAACTGGTATTAGTGAATGCCATGCTGTCCCCGTCACAAGAACGTAATCTGGAAAAACAATGGTCGTGTCGTGTTTTAGACAGAGCCGGGCTGATCCTGGATATCTTTGCGCAACGTGCCCGAAGTTTTGAAGGCAAGTTACAAGTTGAGTTGGCTCAGTTAAAACATTTGTCCACTCGACTGGTGCGTGGCTGGACCCACCTTGAGCGACAAAAAGGTGGGATTGGATTACGCGGACCGGGTGAAACCCAGCTGGAGACTGATCGACGTCTTTTGAATCTGCGCATTAAATCCTTAAACCGCAAGCTCAACAAGGTCACTGCACAACGCGATCTGGGGCGTAACACCCGACAACGTGCTGACGTTCCAACCGTAGCATTGGTGGGCTACACCAACGCCGGTAAATCCACTTTATTTAACGCCCTTACCCGCTCAGAGGTCTATGTGGCAGATCAATTGTTTGCAACCCTGGACCCGACCTTGCGGCAATTGCAGTTATTGCCAAATTTTTCGGTGGTTCTCGCCGACACCGTTGGTTTTGTACGCGATCTGCCGCACGAACTGGTGGCGGCGTTTCGCTCAACCTTGCAAGAAACGCGCGATGCCGATGTTTTGTTGCATGTGCTCGATAACAGTGACCCGCAACACATTGAACGGGCTGAACAGGTGAACGAAGTATTGGAGGAAGTGGGGGCGGCCGACGTGCCGCAAATTCTGGTGTACAACAAAATTGATCGCATGGGCAAATCACCCGGCTATCAACCCGCTCAGTCAAATGGCCCATCTGCACACGCCGCCAGTGTCTGGTTGTCGGCTTTACGACGCGAAGGTCTGGATGCTTTGCACCGCGCATTGATCGATCAATTTGCCGAATACCATATTTGTGGTGAGCTGCGCTTGTCGGCAAAGCAAGGGGCCGTCCGCTCCGCCTTGTATCAAATTGGTGCGGTACATTCGGACAGCGTGAACGAGAACGGTGACTGGCTGATCAATATCCAGATGAATCGTATAGGTTTTAAGCAATTTTGCAAAAAGCACGCACTCACGGACAAGCGCTTGAATTTTGTCGAAATGCCCCATACATCCAGTATGAAGAGCAAGGTATTTGCAAGTTAGCCTAAATCGCTAGCGATCTGGGCGGATATTTCGCGCTCGGGCTTGTTTGCAGTGCAAGCGGTCACTACAATGCATGACTCACTTTTATTTAATCACTCACAACGAGTAGAGGCCCTTATGGCTTGGCAAGATCCCAATGATAAAGATCCCTGGAAACAGGGTGGCAAAAAGAACCAGCAGGATGAGCTGGATCAAATGGCTAAAGAACTTCAGGATAAACTGAAAAAATTCTTTGGCGGCGGTGGCAAAGGTGGCAATGGCAAAAATGCGTCATCCGGCATGCCGCAGTTCGGGTTGCTGTTAGGACTTTTATTGGTAATGTGGGCCGCTACCGGTTTCTACAAAGTCGATCAAGCCGAAAAAGGCATTGTTAAACGTTTTGGCGAATACACCCGAACCACCGATCCCGGTTTGCATTGGCATGTGCCAAAACCGATTGAAACCATAACCAAAGTCAATGTGGACAGAGTTCGGGAAAAAACCTTTGACAAGATCATGCTGACTCAGGATGAGAATATTGTAGACGTGGATCTGAACGTACAGTATCAGGTTAGTGATCCGGTCAAATTCCTGTTCAATGTGCGCTCACAGGAAACCACTTTGCTAGAAGTTAGCCAAAGTGCGATTCGTGAAATCGTCGGAAAGAATATCCTCGACTTTATTATTACCGAAGGCCGTGCGGTCATCTCGGAAACCACACGTAGCAAGATCCAGGAAACCCTGGATGGCTATGACATAGGTCTGCGCGTATTAACGGTAAACCTGGTGGACGCGAATTTTCCACAAGAAGTGAATGATGCGGTTCAAGATGCCATCCGTGCTCGTGAAGACAAGGAAACGGCAATTTTTGCCGCCGAAACCTACGCCAACGATATTGTCCCGAAATCACGCGGTGAAGCCGGTAAACGCCTGGAAGATGCCAGCGCGTATAAACAGCGGGAAATTGCCGATGCCCAGGGTGAAGCATCGCGTTTTGAACAACTCCTGGTGGAGTATGAAAAAGCACCCGAAGTTACCCGCAAACGCCTGTATCTGGAAACCGCTGAAGAGGTTTATGGCAACACCGGTAAAGTCATTATGGACTCTAAAGGCAGTGGTAATCTGGTGTATTTGCCGGTTGACCAGTTGATCAATAAAAATAATAGATCTACCGAGAGTTATAACGAGTCACGTGATGTAGTACCGCAGGCTCAAAAGAATTTACCCAGCCGTTCGGACTATTCGCCACGCGAGCGTCCGAATACACGAGGGGGCAACTGATGAATAAACTCCAAAGTTATCTAATTCCATTATTTTTTCTTGGCTTATTGTTGAGTCAGTGTTTTTTTGCTGTGGATGAAACCGAGAAAGTGGTTAAATTACGTTTTGGTAAAATTGTCGAAGCGAACTACGAGCCTGGACTGGCATTCAAATACCCGTTCATTGAAAACCTACGTCGTTTTGATGACCGGATTCTGACTATCGATAATGCCGCAGACCGGTTCCTGACCAATGAAAAGAAAAACCTGATCGTGGATTTTTTCGTGAAATGGCGGATCAAAGACGTATCGCAATTCTATATTGCCACCAATGGCAATGAAAACACGGGTTCAAACCGTTTACTGGATATTATCAAGGATGGTTTGCGTGGCGAATTCGCAAAATTAACGGTACAAGAGGCGGTATCAGCCGACCGCACCGAGATCATGCAGGAAATGTTTGCCCGCGCCACCATAACCGCCAATGAACTGGGTGTAGAGGTTATCGATATCCGTATCAAGCGCCTGGATTTGCCCGATGAAGTTATCGGCGATGCTTTCGAACGTATGCGTCAAGAGCGTAAACGGGTAGCCACCAAGTTACGAGCGGAAGGTGAAGAAGAAGCTGAAAAAATACGTGCGTCGGCTGAACGTGAACGTACCGTAATTCTCGCGGAAGCCTACCGCGATGCCGAGATCATTCGCGGTGAAGGCGATGCGAAAGCGACCGAGATCTACGCCAAGGCCTTTGAAAAGAATCGTGAGTTTTATAATTTTTATCGCAGCCTCGAGGCTTATCGCAAAGCCATCGGTAACGGTAACGACATCATGGTCTTGAGTCCGGACAGCGAGTTCTTTGAATACCTGGGCGATTCCATCGAAAATTAAGCAAGAACTCCCTGTGCAGAAAAAACGGGCTTAAGAGCGATCTTGAGCTCGTTGCGTTTTAACCCTTATAAAAACCGGTGGTATTAGAACATGCAAGCCAATAATTTTTGGGCCGTACTGGCCTTGGTCTTGATAATTGAAGGGCTGTTGCCTTTTCTAAGCCCTAAAGCATTCAAGGACTACTTACGTACCATGCTTGAATTTGAAGACACCACCATTCGGCGAATTGGCATGTTAATGCTGATGAGTGGCGCAGCTGTGTTTTTCCTGATCAATTCTTAAGACAACGTACTCAAAGCCGTGCTCAAACAATTTATAATATCGGATATAAGCAATTCCACTATCCAAGTACACAATAATCAAACGAGGGAATCATGGGCAAGAATGTCATTGTAATCGGCACGCAATGGGGCGATGAGGGCAAAGGCAAGATCGTTGATCTGCTGACGGATAAAGCCACCGCCGTGGCCCGTTTTCAAGGCGGCCATAATGCCGGCCACACTTTGGTGATCGATGGTCAAAAAACGGTTCTGCACCTGATCCCGTCCGGGGTCTTACGCGACAATGTGAAATGCGTGATAGGTAACGGGGTTGTGATCTCCTTGCCCGACTTGATCAAAGAGATCGAAGGTGTGGAAGCCAGTGGCGTACCGGCTCGTGAACGCTTACTCATTAGTGACGCCTGCCCGATCATCCTGCCATCCCATGTCGCCCTGGATCAAGCACGCGAACGGGCTCGTGGGGTGAACAAGATCGGCACCACGGGTCGCGGTATTGGCCCCGCTTACGAAGACAAAGCAGCACGCAGGGCTTTACGCATTGGTGATCTCTACGCGCGTGAAAAATTTGCCGCCAAGTTGGGGGAAGTCATGGATCTGCACAATTTCATGTTGCAGAACTATTACAAAGCAGAGGCCGTGGATTTCCAAAAAACCCTGGACGAGTGTATGGCATTCGCCGAGCAGATCCGTTCCATGGTCACAGACACCACGGCCTTGTTGAACGAGTATCGCGAGAAGGGCGAGAATATTCTGTTTGAAGGGGCACAAGGCGCTTTACTGGACATCGATCACGGCACTTACCCGTTTGTGACCTCGTCAAATACCACCGCAGGGGGTGCGGCCACCGGTTCTGGTCTGGGTCCTCGCTATTTTGACCATGTGGTCGGCATTGTGAAAGCCTACACCACACGCGTTGGTTCCGGACCGTTCCCGACAGAATTGTTTGATGAAATGGGCGAGCACCTGGCACGCGTCGGACACGAATTTGGCGCGACAACCGGACGCCCGCGACGCTGTGGGTGGTTTGATGCAGTCGCATTAAGACGTTCCATCATTAATAATTCAGTGAGCGGCTTGTGTGTCACCAAACTGGATGTTTTGGATGGCCTGGATAAGTTAAACATAGCTGTCGGTTACAAGATCGACGGTGTTGAAGTGGCTCACCCGCCATCGGGTGCGGATAATTTCAGCCAATGCGAACCGGTGTACGAAGAATTGCCTGGCTGGAAGGAATCCACGGTGGGTGTGACCGAATACGCCGCTTTGCCGCAAGCGGCTAAAAATTACTTAAGCCGCATAGAAGAGCTGGTCGGGGTACCCATCGATATCATTTCTACCGGTCCGGACCGGGTTGAAACCATAGTCCTGAAACATCCGTTTGCCTAGCAAAAACCCTTGAAATAATTCAATTAACCTCCATTTAGTACAGTAACAACAAGTCTCCGAGAGATTGTTGTTATTTATTAACTTTATTGCTTCTTTTGAAGAATATTTTGGAGAAAATTGAAATGAAAACACTAGATCTATCCCCTTTGTACCGTAGCAGTATCGGCTTTGACCGTTTGGCGAGTTTACTGGATGCGTCACTACGTAGCGACCAGTCTTCCAGCGGCTACCCGCCGTATGACATCGAAGTGCTGGATGAAAATCAATACGCCATCACTCTGGCTGTGGCCGGTTTTGAGCGTGACGAACTCGACCTTCAACTGGAAAAAGGCGTGCTAAGCATTCGCGGCAAAAAGCACAGCGAAGACGCTGAAGAACGAAACTTTTTGCACAAAGGTATTGCGCATCGCACCTTTGAACGCAAGTTTAATCTGGCCGATCATGTGGAAGTCACCGGCGCCGATCTGAACAATGGCTTATTGACCATTCAATTGTTCAAGCGTATACCGGAAGCCATGAAACCCCGCAAGATCGAAATCGGTTCCAATCCGAATGTGATCGAGCATCCTCGTAATTCTGAACAAGCCGCTTAATCACAAGCGGTATTAAGACCAACAACATCAAATCAAGGCAGTGGCAATGCGCTACTGCCTTTTTTATGCAGTCAAAATGTTGTCTCGTACAAACGCGACAAAATAAAGATTAGCAATATTGTGCGGTTAATACAGGTGAGTTAAATTATCAAAGAACTCCTTATCGGTATTTCGCATTAATGCGTTGATTCTCTTTTTTCAATAAACGCGTATACCAGACCTTGTAAAAAGTGTGTTTGGCATTCTCGGCGGCCGAGACTGCAACTTCCAACGCCCCTAGGGTGATCGCATCACTCTGCTTATGCCATGTACGTCCGATCTTGAATGCTCGTCGAGCGGTTTTTTTATCCGTGGTCGATTGCGCCAACCGGAACGCTTCTTCGATGGCGACTTTGCCGATTCCGAGATTTTTCCAATCGCTATGTGTGTTGAACAGGTCTTTGAGTACCAGCAGTTGTTCCACGGCTTCATCAGGATTGCCGTCAGTACGATGCAATTCAACCAGATCCAGAATAGAACTGGCCAGATCCCAGTGTTTTTCCTGGGCTTGCTGTTCCGGAGTCTGTTGTTGGCTGTGCTGATGCTCAAGAATGTCTTCGAAGTGCTCCTGCAACTCATCGATCTGTTCAGATACGTTGATGCGTTTGCCGGAGCGTTTTTCGATGTCTGAATGCTTCATGTCACACACAGTATAAATGACTGATTTTAATTCCTTTAGGCAATTGCGCTCAGTGCATCCACATAGTCGTAATCCCACACTTCGGCTACGGCTTGATAGGTCACCTTTCCGGCGTGCACATTTAAGCCTTGCAGTAAATTCTGATCGTCACGAATAGCCTGCTTGAAGCCTTTGTCGGCAAGCGCCAGTGTGAAAGGCAGGGTAGCGTTATTCAACGCAAAGGTTGACGTGCGTGGCACAGCGCCTGGCATATTGGCTACACAGTAATGCACAACATCGTCCACGATGTAGGTGGGCTCTTGATGTGTGGTCGGTTTGGATGTTTCAAAACAGCCGCCTTGATCAATTGCAACGTCCACCAGTACCGATCCGGCGCTCATCCGGCTGATCAGGTCGCGGTCAATCAATTTAGGCGCTTTGGCACCTGGCAGTAAAACCGCTCCAACCACCATATCGGCTCTTAGGGCGTATTTTTCGATGGCCTGGGCGGTGGAATACAAACATTTCACGCGTCCCTGCAGTTCATTGTCCAGCTGACTAAGCCGTGATAACGAGCGATCCAGCAAAGTCACGTCTGCACCCATGCCAGTAGCAATTTGCGCGGCGTTCGTGCCGACGACGCCTCCCCCGATGATCAAAACCTTGGCGGGGGCCACGCCGGTTACGCCACCGAGTAGAGTGCCGTTACCACCCTGGGCTTTTTCCAGGGCGTGTGCGCCTGCCTGAATCGCCAAACGTCCGGCAACTTCACTCATGGGGGCTAACAATGGTAATGAGTTGTCGGGTCCGGTTACCGTTTCATAGGCAATTGCGGTAACGCCTGATTCAACTAATAAACGCGTTTGAAGTTCATCCGGGGCTAAATGCAAATACGTGAACAAAACCTGGCCACTGCTAAGCATTTTGCATTCATCGGGTTGCGGTTCTTTAACCTTGACGATCATTTCGCTGCGTTCAAATATTTCTTTGGCCGTGCTAACAATGCTTGCACCGGCTTTTTCATACTCCGCGTCGTCAAGGCCAATGCCAATACCGGTTTGGGTTTGCACGATTACGTGATGACCACGCTGGGTCAATTCAAGTACAGAGGAGGGCGTTAGGCCGGCCCGATATTCGTGGTTCTTAATTTCTTTAGGTACACCGATCAGCATTTTCTAATCCCTGGTTATGGTTTTAATTGCTACTATTGTAGATTCATTACGAACTGACTTTTCACTGAAATAATGGAAAAATCGCACTTTAAACAATAATATTTCTGTAATATGTAAGCATTATCCAAAAATATTACTGCTTATGAAAGATATCTCCCTAGGAAAGACCGACCTAAAAATATTAAAGGCTTTACAGGAAAACGGGCGCATCAAATACTCAGAACTGGCCAATCAGGTTGGTTTGACCACCAGCCCGTGTATTGAGCGAATAAAACGTCTCGAACGGGATGGATACATCAGTGCTTATACGGCCATTCTTAATCCCAAAAAACTCAACGCGTCTATGGTGGTTTTGGTGCAGGTCCGACTGGACCGAAGCATTAAAAACAGTTTTGAAAAATTTCGCAAGGCGGTTTTGAATTTGCCGCAAGTACAGGAGTGCTATCTGGTTACCGGTAATTACGATTTTACCATCAAGGCGCGGGTTTCTGATATGGACGCCTATCGAAAATTCCTGGAAAGTGACCTGTTAAGCATTGCGGGGGTGCAAGAATCAACCAGTAGCGTAGTGATCGAATCGATCAAGGAAAGTATGGCGCTGACGCTTTAACTTTGACCGTGCAACAAAACCTGGTTGCGTCCCTGGAGTTTTGCCAGGTACAAGGTTTTATCGGCTTTACGCATGAGTTTATCAATCTTGTTACCGGGTTCGTATTGTGCAAGGCCCATCGAAATCGTAACTTTGATTTCCTGCTTATCAAATACGGTCACTGTGTGTTCGACGGTATGACGTAAACGCTCGCATAATTCTATAACACCGGTGGGGTTTGCGCTTTCCATGATCACTGCAAACTCTTCCCCGCCTATGCGTGAGACCACGTCAACTTCGCGTACGGTTTCTTTGAACACTCGCCCCATCTTGCGCAACACCGCATCGCCAGCTGAATGCCCGTAGGTGTCGTTAATGTTCTTGAAATGATCCAGATCAATAATGCCCAGATAAAGTTTTTTAACATTATTGCGATTAGCTCTCGCCATGAATTGTTTGATGGCTTCCATAAAGGCGCGACGGTTACTTAGCCCGGTTAACAGATCAATACGTGCTTCGGCTTCCGCTTTTTCTTTGGCAACTTCTAACAGACGGGTTTGTTCTTCGACCTTAACCGAAAGCTCATCAGCGGCTTGTAGCAAACCCTGACGATACCGGCTTTCAGCCAGACGTTTCTCCTGTTCGAGTCTGCGTACAGACAAGATCATGATGGTGGCCAAAAGTGAGATCTCGACGAATCCACCGATGTAAATTAACCATTGAGAGGTAAAGGAATCGGGGATATAGCCACGTAAACGCGCTGAAGCCATTGCCATGCCTACGATAAACACGATCCAGCTGGCGGTGAATAATAAGGCATGCGGGACACCTTTTCGATGGGCGATCAGGCCAACCGGTATTAAGATGAAATAGCCAATCGCAGTGAAGTCGATAATTACTCTGGACAGGTAGGGCTGGCCAAATACATTCAAGATCATCCCGAGCACTTCCAGTCCCAGTGCGGCAAGCAAGAGCAGATCTATGTTTGGCATGTGTATCTTGGTTTGCAGAAATTCCCGCACAAACAAGATCGACGCCACTTGACAGAGACTGATCTGGAATACAACCATCCACAACTCATAATGGTTTTGGGCAATGAAGTACTGCCAAAGTCCGCTGAAGGCGGCAAATAGTGAAGCCGCCGTGAAGGCAAAAAATGCGTAGTACAAAAAGATCTTTTGTCGCAAGATCAAAAACAAAATGATTGTTGCGAGACCCATAAAGATTTCCGCACACAACAGAATAATCAGTAAAGATAATTCTTTGTGTGTGTATTGATCAAATGCCGGTGTATGCCAGATACGAAATGATGAGAAACTGTGCATGAGGAAATCATTGCCGGGCAGAATACGAATGAGCACTTCCACCTGTTTTTCCGGACCGATACTCAATTGGAAGGCTGGTCGGTAAAAAGCCACAGGGCGTGTATCTACGGCTTGCTTATAGGTAAAATTTTGCGTAACAATATTGCTGTCTTCGCCGCTGGTAAAAGAGTAAAGGTCAATTTGCTCAGCGGCCGGGTCCACATATTCGAGAATAATTTCTCGAGTTTCCTGCTCTGGGTTGTGCAAACTGAAACGCATCCAGGTCACGTCTTTTCCCGGGCCGCGATTGGTTATACCGGCTTGTGGCGTGTTCCATTGTTTCGACCACAACACGTCTTGCAAAGTGAGTGTTTGCGAACTATCGGTCAGGTAGATGTACGAATCACCCGTAGTCTGGCCATCTTCAAGGAGACCAAGATCTATTGTTATCGCATCAGTTGCAAACAACGCGGGCGATAGGATGCCTGCCAATATAGCGAGCAACAGGGTTATGACGATTTGTAGGTTATTATTATTCCTGCTTTGCAAGCTATTCAAACGTGTTCCAATGGTGGTAGCGATCAATTATTAGTATGCTAAACATTCTACTAGATACTGATGCTGTTTGGCACTATTGACGGTAATTGCAAATTGTATATAAACGGTCTGCTGTCATTACGTTTGTGAATCTCGACTTCGATTTTTTTCAAATCCAGCTGGAAATCGGCTAACACTCTTTGCACTCTCGGGTCGGTGAAGTACGGTTTGCGATTGTTATTGGTAAAGTATCCCAAGGTGTCAAATTGCACACCGCTGAGTAAATATCCAAAGGTCATCTGGTACAAAGCCACATCCAGGGGTGGCAACCATTCCAGATAGCTGTTGTCTTCAAGGGTTTCGCTTTTACTCGGCGGTTTGCGATAGGCAGTGCCTGAGACGCTGGGTAAATAAGACATCAACGGGAACTGTGCGTAGTTCACACTGGCGTGCTGGGCACTTCCGGTGTAAATGATCAAGGACACCAGTTTCACAAAATAATCAAAATCGTCTAACTGATACGGTTTTTCAGGGTCGCCGGTTTCAGTGAGTCCGCGCATGCCTTTGACCGCGGCGTATTTGGGGTTGGTCATTTCATTCACCCAGTTCTGTAGCTCATAGTCATTCAGCATTTTCTGGCTGCGCTCGGCATTATTGTCACCGGTGTAATAGAGTTCCAGATATTCACGCACGTATTTGTTGATCGCACTCCAGAGGTCCAGGGTGTCTTCACGAAACGGGAAACTGCTCAGTTCGTCTTCTGACACGGCGCGATCTTTAAACAAGCGATCCGGAAACTGGTCATCGAAGCGCCATTTATTGAAAGCGTCCACAATGAGTTCGGCGCTCCCGACAATGCCAGTGGAGAGTACCGAATTTACCACACCGCCGGGCACCACCAGACTGTGCAAGGCACTGTCATTGATCTCAAGGGTAAAGCGAAAATGCGGTTTGAGTAAGACCAGCAAAGGGTGATCGCAGGCAAATTGGCGATTGGAGGCAATGATCATGGGTTCAACCGTCAGGTGACAGGCACCAAGATGCGCAACCGTTTCATGCTGGATGGCGCAGGTGTTTTGTACCATGAATTTGGCGATCTTCCATTTCACACCATTGTGGTCGTTATTATTGGTGCAGTCATTGGGGGTGAATACCGGCGTGTTTTCACTGTTATGCGTTTGTCCCAACTGAATGGCGATTGGTTGTAAGGCGCCCGATGGCGGGAATCCGGCTGGAGGATGTGCGTTCCAGTAAAACAAGGCAATTGGTGCACACGGATAACGTTTCTGATCATGCAGTTCGCTTCCGGGTATGCCTTCAAACATCGCGTAATCGACCGCGTACAAATGACCGGCTCTGGCCGCATCCTCGAGTGTGAGTGTGGCTTCACCACTTACGCTCTGGAACTGCTGGTCAGTGAGGGGCATTTTTCTCAGTAACTCCGACAAAACCAGTGATTTACGATTTTTTTGCTGATCCAGAGTGACGCCTTTCAAAATGCTGGTATTAAACCCGGCAATTTGCATATAGCCAAAGTACCAGTCCTGTTGACACAGCTCTTTTTCTTCTGCCTTCGGCATCCAGTCTTTTTTCTCGATCTTTAGGTTCAGTGGTAGAGGCAAGTTGTGAAATAATTCCACATATTCATCAACACTTTTGGGCGACAAAAAATTCGCATCTCTGTCTGATGCCAAAGTGTCGTAAATGGCATTCTTTAAAAATGCGGTTACGCCTTCTTGCTTGAATTCGCCGATGACTTCGCGCAAGCCGCTGATCACATGCTTGATGTCTTTGGGAATGTGTTCAAGGCCTTTAACCGCAAGATCAATCTCATTAGGTAGATCGGACAGGGCGGCCAGGAGTTCTTTGATCTCTTCAATCTCTTTAATGAACTTGAACGCGTTATGACTTTTGTGCTGTTGTTTAAGCTCATCAAAAACTTTATTCACTTCCTCGATGGATTTGAACAGGCCCGAAGGCAGGTCACTGACGATCTCTTTTTCCAGCAAATTAACCAAGACACTGAAAAAGTTTTCCATTAAGGGGATAAACACTTCCAGGACCTTGGCTTCGTATTCCAGGGTGAATTTTTCGTTCTTGGGCACATCGGCTCCGATGGACAAGGGTTCAAGATAACTGAACATGTAGTTGTAAGCGGTTTTTGCCACGGATATCTCAAATGCACGTGCCTTTTGTGCAGCCGCATCCACGTCTTGTGGCAGCATGGGTCGTTTACCGGCCGGGTCACCGTGTTGGTGCAGGGAATGTACTGAGCTTGATAGCTTGATTTGCATGTGAAACTCCTGGTTTATTTTTGTTTATTGTCCTGAAGCCAAATATGTTAACAATTTATGACATATTTGCATACAATTTACTCATATACAGGATTTGTGTAGTCAAGCTAACGATGAATTTTTTCGGCGTCTCAAGAGTAATTGCTTGAAATTTAAGTCGAAATGTCTTGTAAGCATCCCTATATAATGTTGCTCAAATAATCACTCAGCGAATAACAATATGAAGTTTTACCAGGACTGGCAAAAACAAGATCCGGGCTACCAGCGCGAAAAACAGAAATACGAAAAGCCCATTCCAAGTCGAGAATATCTGGAAAAAGTTTTTGTGGCCGAGGATAGGCCACTAAGCGTCAAAGAATTGATCGAAGCTTTCGATTTGCCGCGCAATGCAAAAATTCCTTTGCGTAAACGCCTGAATGCCATGGAGCGCGATGGATTCCTGTTACGCAACCGTCGCAAGGGTTATTGTCTGGTCGAGAAGATCTCGGTCATTCCCGGTGTGGTTATCGGACACAAAGACGGCTTCGGATTTGTTAAGCCGGATGATGGTAGCCAGGATGTGTTTTTATCGCACCGACAAATGAAATCCGCTTTACACGGTGATCGGGTCGCAGTACGTATCAAGGGTAAAGACCGCAGAGGGCGGCCCGAGGGTCATTTGGTTGAAGTGCTGGAGCGCAAGACCAAAGAAATAGTTGGCCGCTTTGTGCATGAAAAAGGACTGCGTTTTGTGATTCCCGACAACTCGCGCTTTTCACAATCGGTTTTTATCGCCGGTGAACATACCCTGGACGCCAAGCCCGGCCAGATCGTGTTGGTCAAACTCATCGAGTACCCGAGTAAGGTCAATCCACCGATCGGTAAAGTCAGTCGCATACTTGGCCAACCCGAAGATCCGGGACTGGAAAGACTGATCGCCATACTCTCGCACGGTCTGCCGTACACCTGGAGTAAAAAAGTCAAAGCTGAAACCAGCTCCTGGGGCGACACGGTCAGTGAAAAAGATAAACAAGGGCGGGTCGATCTGCGAGATCTGCCTCTGGTAACCATTGACGGCGCCGATGCCAAAGATTTTGACGATGCCATTTATGTGGAAAAGAAAAGATCCGGCTGGAAGTTGATCGTGGCAATTGCCGATGTTTCCCATTATGTGCCAATTGGCAGTGAACTGAATAAAGAAGCGCACGAGCGTGGCACCTCGGTGTATTTTGCCAACAAAGTTGTGCCCATGTTGCCGGAAGAGTTGTCCAATGGTTTGTGTTCATTGAACCCGGCTGTGGATCGTTTGTGCATGGTGTGTGAGATCGATCTGGATAATCAGGCCAAGGTAAAAAAATCCAAATTTTACCAGGGGGTCATGCACTCACACGCGCGCCTGACCTACAACCAGGTTGCCGAGATGTTGTTGGAGAACAAAAAAAGTCTGCGTCAAAAATACAAAGACCTGCTGCCGCATTTGCAAAACGCTCTGGATTTGTATCATGTCTTTGACAAGGCACGTAAAAAACGTGGCGCCATGGATTTCGACATGGCTCAGGTCAAAATGGAATTTGATCAAAACGACAAAGTAAAAGACATACTGCTATACGAGCGTAATCCTATCCACAAAATGATCGAGGAATTCATGATCGCGGCCAATGTGGAAGCGGCTAAATTCCTGGGGCAGAAAAATTTGTCCACGTTATATCGCGTGCATCCGTCTCCGGACATGGACCGCATGGAGGAGTTGTCAAAATTCCTGAATCTGCATGGCTTGAGTCTGGGACGTTACAACACGCTCACGGCCAAGCATTTTGCCAAGGTCTTGGAGCAAGCCAAAGAGCGTGACGATAAAGACATGATCGAAACGGTCATATTGCGCAGCATGCAACGGGCGGTTTATTCACCCGACAACATCGGGCATTTTGGCCTCGCGCATGAGAACTACGCCCATTTCACCTCGCCCATACGCCGTTACCCGGATCTTTTGGTGCATCGGGGTATTCGGCATTTAATTAGCGGTAATGCACCCAAAAGTTTTGCTTATCGCCCCAAGGAAATGGAAACCCTGGGCGTGCATTGCTCCATGACCGAACGACGTGCCGACGATGCGACCCGTGAAGCCACCGATTGGCTAAAGTGTGAGTTTATGTCGGAACGGGTTGGTGAAGTGTTTGAGGCGGTCATCAGCAGTGTGCAAGACTTTGGTTTGTTTGTGGAGATTCCCGAATACAAAATTGAAGGTTTGATCCATGTGAGCAGTCTGGACAATGACTATTATCACTATGACCGTGAACGTCAGTGGTTACGCGGCGAGCACGCCGGTAAAACCTTTAAATTACGTGACCGCGTGAAGGTGCGTTTGACTGATGTGGATATGGTGGAAAAACAAATGGCCTTTGAGTTGGCGGATCTGGTGTCACCCAAGTCGAAACGCCAAGACAAAAAACACAAATCCGGAAAACA
>JABDMI010000119.1 GCA_013001575.1 Gammaproteobacteria bacterium | reverse complement strand
TCACCACTTCATAGCTACCCGCCAATGTGGCATTCACTTGTTGTACCCGCGAATCTTTGGCGCGAGCCAGTTGATCGATCTTTTGCAACAAGGCCACTTTGTCGTCATCGCTTAAGGAATCCAGTGGATTCAAGGCCGGATACAAACTTGTTGTGATTGCAGCGGAATGTGACTGCCGATGTTCAATCTTAAGTTGCGCGCTTTGACCTTGCCGGGTAATAGCCCGGGCAATTGCGGCTGAGCGTCGCAGCGTATTTGCACTAATATCGTCGGCGTAGGCAAACCCGGATTTATCCCCACTGACCACCCGTAAGCCAGCACCGGCTTGAATATTGTGAGAGCCATCACGCACAATACCGTCATCCAGTGACCAGGATTCACCGCGTTTGTATTGCAAATAGATGTCGGCATCACTGGCTAGGCCACTGCGCATTTCACCTAAAATATTATCCAGTTGTGAAATGGATAAACTGGCCGGCGCCAGGATCATTTCTTCGGCGGTTGTTAACAGCTCACCCGGTTCACGCAATGCATTATTGGTACTGGACAGCTTGGTAAAGGACTGGCTCATAAATTGGCTCTGGTTAATTCAAAAAAAGCAAGGGATGCATTCTAACAATTCCGCCTTGCAACACGCACAAAAAATCGGGAATTTTAGATGCTCGATTGAAATCAGCGCGGTGCGACCGGCACTTCTTTCAGTTTGGATGGCGGGGTTCGCTCAATTTTGGGATCGTTCCAGTTGCCGTCAATTTTATAAAACACCTGGGTGGCTTGCTTTAAGGGGTTTTTGAAGATCTCCGAAAACAGTAACATCGCAGCCCCAACCCCGAGACCCCCGGCCAGTGCGCCGGCAATCGGCAAACTCGAACCCAGATCGGCTTGCACCACTGCGGCCTGGTCAAAATCACGTGTGGCCAGTCCAACGCGTCCAATCACCCCGAGATCCGCCACCGGTCCGCGCATGAGCATATTGTTGGTATAGGCTTGTCCGTTATGCAACAGGAAATCGGCACTTAATTCATCATATTGCAGGCCTGCGTTAAACACATCACGAAAGTCCAGTGACAATCGTTTCGGTAGTTGCGCGATACTTAACAATGCCAAGAAGCGACCGGCTCCAGGTTCCACATCGCGTAATTCACCGTTCAGCAATTTAAACGAAATTTCACCCGACAGGGTTTGCAAAATATCTTCTACCGGGTTACCCGGCCAATTCAGTTCGAGCATCACGTTTGACTGGCGTGCCTGAGCCAAAGGCGCATACCCAAATTGTGACAGGGTTTCTGCAAGATCGGTACTGGAAATATCAGCATTCAGCAATGTAGTCTCACCTTCATTGGTTACATACCAGCCGCCACTGCCATTCACGGAAAAACTGTCGCGCTTGATGTTAAATGCCTGGAGTTTGGATCCATTCTTCTCGCGTTGCACTTTGAAACTTGCATTACCCAAGGCCAGATCTTCAAACTTGAAGTCTTCGATGCTTACTTCGACATTCGGTATCTCGCGAGGATCGAGCTCGATCTCTTCGTTCGACTTGGGCGGCAACTTGAAATAATATTTACTAAAGTTTGCTGTGATCAAAGCCTCGTCGTTCCAGGGCCTTGGAAAATTCACTTCCCCTTCAACCAGTTGATTACTGATCTTAGCTTCCCAGGCTGAATCTTGTGGATTCAAGACCAGATTTACATTGGCAAAACTTTGACCGACGGCTTCCAGCTGATCCAGATTGACGTCTATGACCCCGATCTCAAGACCTTCATCTGCATGTGACTCGCGGTCTTCATTAATAAACGCAAACCACTCATCCATATCCACATGTGAGAATTTACCCAGCACTTGAATGCGTGCCTGATTGGTATCGATCTCATTAAACAAGGCAACATTCTTGCCCCCGACCAATGCCATCGAATACAGACCCCAGGGAGTGTCCGGTGCTTTGGAAACGGCCTGCATGCGTGATAGCAATTCAGTGCTGCCAATGTTGCCACGAATGAACATCACGTCGCGTGCGTCACCAGCGCCGGCCTTGATATCAATATCCAGATTCAGGGGCAGAATAGTATCTTGACGTTTGGTAAACGGGGCCGGCAAGGAAAGGCCGGTGCCAAGAAGATTACTGCGCAACTTAATATCCTGAATTCCATCTTGCCCTTTCACAAAACGAATTTCCGCATCCAGACTGGAATTGCCACTTATATACTCACGGTAGGCGGGACTCATGAAGGTATCCAGTTCGGCGACCGTATTGACCACTACCAGAGTTTCATCTTGCTCGTTAATAATGCGGGCCTTTAATGCTTGACCGCCATACTCTGCTAGTAGCTCATCACTGAAGACAGATTCTTTATTGTAGTTAAGTACGCCACGTAAATTACTGAAGCCTTGCTTAAACGCTGACAATTGGAAAGTATTACCACTAAAGCCAAGACTTCCTTCAAGTTTTAATTTCGCAGGGTCGTTAATCGGTAAACGCAGAACCAGTTTGCTATCGGCCGGCCCCTGGATGTTGATATTTTCCAGTTTTTTACCCAGTGTATTTTTCAGAGGTGAAGCATTGATCCAGGCTTTTGACTGTTCCAGTTCGACCAAGGTCTCGATACTAAGATCCAGCATCCGGGTCTTGAGATCATTAAAACTTGCCTTTAATGGGAACTCGTCTATGTCACCGGAACTCACTCGTTTGGCGTTTAAACTCATCGACTCGTTCAAGAAATTGATGTCGGCATCCAGTAATCGTGCGCCGGGCCAGCCTGCCGCGTATTGCACATTAAGATCACGCACATTGAAATCCACCCGAAACTCGCCCTGGTCATTGCGAAACGGGTAATCTTTCAAGGCACCGGAAAATTTTATTTTGGCCGTTTCAATCCTGCCACCTTGCATACCTTCGTCAATCCAGTCGATCAGCGTGGGACTCATTTTTTCGGCCGGAAAATAATTGACCAGACGATCTACATCTTTTGGTTGCAAGTTGGCATTAAGATCCAGGACGGAACTCTGATCTGGTGCTAACTGAATTTTTAAATCCGTATTGACAGCAAGGTCAGCATTCTCGGCTTCTAGCAAATCACTTTGTATGACCCAGGATCTTTCATCGCGGGAAATATTTACTTGAGTTGCAAATTGATCAAAAACCAGATCTTTGCTAAATACGTTGTTATTGCTGTATTCCAGTGCATTGGAAGCGAGCTCAAGAAGGCCATTGTTATCGGCAAACCTGAAATTACCTGTGAGCCCTGAAATACCCTGCCCGTTATTAATTTCAGGAACAGCCAGGTCATTAAAATCTATATTTAGAGTCTCTAAGCTTAGAAAATTTTGTTGATCTTGAGGTGCTTGCCGGGCAAAGGCTTGCAAATTTTTGATCTCACCATGCACTCGATTCCAGTTAAGCCGTGGCAAAGAATTACGATTTGGAAATTGCAAATACAACACTTCCAGAATGGGTGCCAGATCGCCGAGATTCAAATATGTAGCCTCAATTTCTGCCATGCGCAAGCCTGTGCGTATTCTATCTAATCTACTCTTTTCTGATTTTTCCTCTGTATTGTTTTCACCATTCACAATACTTGAGTTGCCAGAGTTGTCTTTTGCAGTATCGTTGTCGGATGAGGTCTCGAAAGATCTTTGAATCGCTGAATTGCTGGAAGAATTATGCGTAAGCTTTGCGAGCTTGATGTGAAAATTATTATTTGCCGGCCAAATACCGTTACCCGATGCCATATCCAGTTGGTCGGCCTTAAAGCGCATAAATTCTTCATCATTCTCATAAGAAAAACGCAGATTAAAATAATCCAGAGAATTTTTTGTTCCTGTATTACTACGCTGGAAAACAGCATCATTCAATTTGACAGTACCATTCAGGGCCTGGAGTTTGCTATCTGTTAATTGCAGCCACACACGCACGTTGCCATTGCCGCGATTGATGCGCATAGGGTTTGCACGTGGCACCAAAATTGTGTTCTTATCTTTACGAAATAGTGGTCGGATAAATTGCCATTGCTTGATTAGCTCTGCCACACGCAGATCGTCTGCCTCAAAAAGAATTCGCCACTCTAAATTATCGTGTAGATCAGGGTTTGGAGTTGAAGCTGAAAGTTTTAAAGACCTGGCAAGCTCTTCAGAATCAGCGCTAAGCTGGACTTCGAGTAAACGATCATTGTTATCGATCGACAAGTCGATATTTTCCAGACTCAATGCCTGCTCTGTGAGCAGATCACGATAATACAGATTGATATTTTTGAGATTAAAAACACCTTTGGGCGTGGTTGAATCTGTACCTGGATTGTTTGATGGGCTGCTGAAGCTGTGCAAAAAAGCTTGCAAAGGGAGATTGTTTACATGCAAGCTCTGATCTTGCCTACGCTCTATAAGCACTTCACTCTGATTCAGTTGTACCGAAGACACCCCAAGGGTTCTTGTACGAAGAAAACGTTGCAGGTCGAGAATGATGCTGGCCGATTCGAACTCGAGAATATTTTTGTTGGCTTTATTGTCCTGAAACTTAAGACTTTCAATCGTTAGTTCCGGGCCGCTAAACAACCAGCGAACACTGATGTCTTCACTTGAGAGTGGTATTCCGAGTCGCTGGCTAATGCGCTCGGTCATTTGTGTTTTTAATTGCGGATTAGCATCCAGATAGGTACGGCCCATACCAACAATTAACGCCATCAATACAATAACCACTAAAAATAAAAGCAGAAAGATCCTGTATATACGCTGCACCAGGCTTGGTTTTGAGCGTCTGCGATCACCGCGCTTGCGTCGGCGACGGCGTGTACCTGGCATTTCAGTTGTTTGTTCTGCGCTCATAGAGTCCGGGTTAACGATTACAACGGAACCACATCGTATTGATCGGGTTTGTACAAGGATTCAACCTGTAAGCGGATGGGAATATTCACAAACCCTTCGAGTTCGGCAAGACTTGCGGATTCTTCATCGAGTAAATGATCAATAACCGATGGCGCGGCAAGAATCAATATTTCTCTTGATTCAAACTGTTTACTTTGGCGTATCACTTCTCGAAAAATCTCATAGCAACTGGTCTCGGGAGAACGCAAGGAACCCCGCCCTTCACACGTAGGACAACTGGTGCACAGGATATGTTCCAGACTTTCTCGCGTGCGCTTGCGGGTCATTTCGATCAGGCCTAAAGAACTCAGTTCGCTGATCTGGGTTTTAGCATAATCTTTATCCAGATTGGTTTTCAACACACTCACCACTTGTTCACGATGTGAGGCCGAGTCCATATCGATGAGATCGAGAATGATTATGCCGCCCAGATTACGTAAGCGTAATTGATGTGCGATTGCCTGAGCGGCTTCCAGATTGGTTTTGAAAATTGTCTCTTCCAGACTGCGGTAGCCCACAAAGGCACCGGTATTCACATCGATGGTGGTCATGGCCTCGGTCTGGTCAATGATCAGGTAGCCGCCGGATTTCAAATGCACCTTGCGTTCCAGTGCTTTGGAAATTTCTTCTTCTACGTTATACAGATCAAAGATTGGTCGTTGGCTTTGGTAATGCTCAAGGATCACGGCACGTTTGGGCAAAAAATCCTGCATGAATTTCTTGGTTTGTTCAT
>JABDMI010000118.1 GCA_013001575.1 Gammaproteobacteria bacterium | reverse complement strand
TCGAAGAAAACCCGATCAGGCTTTCATCAAAGCAATTGTTGTATCCAACATACGGTTTGAAAAACCCCATTCATTGTCATACCAGGAACACACTTTCACCATGTTGCCACCGGTAACCTTGGTCAGGCTTGCGTCAAATATCGATGAGTGCGGATTGTGATTGAAGTCGCTGGACACCAATGGCGCTTCACTGTATTCAAGAATGCCTTTAAGCGATCCTTGCGAGGCCTTTTTCAAAATACTATTCACTTCTTCAACCGAAGTGTCGCGTCCGGCTTTAAAGGTCAGATCAACCATTGACACATTAATGGTTGGAACCCGGATCGCGTAGCCATCCAGTTTGCCATTCAGTTCTGGCAGAACCAGACCAACGGCTTTGGCCGCACCCGTGCTGGCCGGGATCATGTTCTGGGTTGCAGAACGTGCGCGGCGCAGGTCTTTGTGATAGCTGTCAGACAAAACCTGATCATTGGTGTACGCATGTATGGTCACCATCAAGCCATGCTCAAGGCCCAGATCATCATGCAAGGGTTTCACCAATGGCGCCAGACAGTTGGTGGTGCACGAGGCATTGGAAATAATGGTGTCGCTGGCTTTCAGCACATTATCGTTCACGCCATAAACAATGGTTGCATCCACCGGGTCACCGGCAGGTGCCGAAATTACCACTTTTTTCGCACCGGCTTGTAGATGCAAAGCGGCTTTTTCACGCGTACGGAAAATACCGGTACATTCCAATACCGCATCCACACCAAGTTCGGCCCACGGCAGATCGGCAGGATTACGTTCGGCACAGACTCGAATTCTGTCGCCATTCACGATCATGTGATCGCCTTCAACACGCACATCACCGGAGAACATACCGTGTGCCGTGTCGTACTTGGTTAAATGCGCATTGGTTTCCGCGTTACCCAGGTCGTTGATGGCAACAATATCGATCTCATCACTGCGTCCACCTTCAAAAATTGCCCGTAGCACATTGCGTCCGATACGGCCGTATCCGTTAATTGCGAGTTTAATTGCCATGCTCTTGTCCTCTGTACAATTGAAATAATAAAAAATTTGATTAAAGCAGTTCTTTCAGCGTGGAGACAACATTCTCTACGCTAAAGCCGAATTTTTTGAATAGTTGCGACGCTGGAGCCGATTCGCCATAGCGATCCAGTCCAATTATACGTCCATTCAGTCCGGTGTATTTATACCAGCCACCGCTTGCTCCTGCCTCGACCACCACGCGTTTGCTTAATGACGCCGGCAATACCGATTCCCTGTAGGCAGGCGCCTGCTGTTCGAACAGTTCGGTAGACGGCATGGACACCACGCGTACCGCAACACCTTCGGCAGCGAGTGTGGTGGCGGCTTGGGTGGCCAAATGCACTTCCGAACCGGTTGCAATGATCACGGCTTGCGCTGCAGTTTCAGGCTCGTACAACACGTAACCGCCTTTGGCTATATTGGCGAGTTGCTCGGGGTTACGTTGCTGGTGCGGTAAATTCTGGCGAGTGAAGATCAATGCAGAAGGTGTGTTGCGTTGTTCGATCGCCGACTCCCAGGCCACATAGGATTCCACCCCGTCACACGGACGCCATACATTCAGGTTTGGCATCAAGCGCAGGCTTGCAGTGTGCTCGACCGGTTGGTGGGTCGGACCGTCTTCTCCCAAGCCGATGGAATCGTGGGTGTAAACAAATACCGAGCCGATCTCCATCAGGGCTGCCATGCGCACTGCATTGCGAGCGTAGTCAGAGAAAGTCAGGAAAGTTGCGCCATACGGAATAAAGCCGCCGTGTAAGGCCATGCCATTCATGATGGCCGACATGGCAAATTCGCGCACGCCGAAATAAATGTAATTTCCACTGGCGTCATTGGCGGTAATGCCTTTGGATCCTTTCCAAAAGGTATTGTTGGAACCGGTCAGGTCGGCTGAACCGCCCACCAGCTCCGGCAATAAGGGTCCGATGGCATCGAGTGCTCGTTGTGAGGCTTTACGCGTGGCATGACCAGCCGCTTCGGCATTGATCGCTTGCAGGTTTGCGGCTTTAGCCTCTTCCCAATCAGATGGCAAATTGCCGGACATCTGGCGCGAGTAGACCTTGGCCAATTCCGGATGGGCTTTGGCGTAGGCGGTGAACATTTGTTCCCAGGCGCTTTGTTGTTGTTTACCATTCTCAAGGGCATCCCACTGAGTGCGGATATCCGTAGGGATATCAAAAGGCGCGTGCGGCCAGTCTAAAGCGTCACGCGTTTTGGCAATTTCATCGTCGCCCAAAGCCGCGCCATGACAACTGGCGGTGCCTTGCTTGTTTGGGGCACCGTACCCGATCACGGTTTTACAACAGATCAGAGTCGGTTTATCCGAATCACTGCGCGCTTGCTCAATGGCGGCTTTGACGGCTTCTGGGTCATGTCCGTCAACATCGGCGATCACCTGCCAGCCATAGGCCTTGAAGCGTTCCGGGGTGTTGTCGGTAAACCAGCCATCCACCTCACCATCGATTGAAATGCCGTTGTCATCCCAAAACGCGATGAGTTTGCCCAGCTTTATAGTACCCGCTAAAGAACAGGCTTCGTGCGAAATACCTTCCATCAAACAGCCATCACCCAAAAACACATAGGTGTGATGATCGACGATTGGAAAATTCGGTTGATTGAAACGTTCGGCCAGAATTTTTTCCGACAAGGCCATACCCACCGCATTGCTTATGCCTTGTCCAAGTGGGCCCGTGGTCGTTTCAACACCCGGAGTGTGTGCGTATTCGGGATGCCCGGCTGTCTTTGACCCCAGTTGACGGAAATTTTTTAATTCTTGTAATGGCAGGTCGTAACCGGTGAGATGCAATAGCGAGTAGATCAACATTGAGCCATGTCCATTGGACAGCACAAAACGATCGCGATCTTGCCACTTGGGGTCCGCCGGATTGTGTTTGAGATAGTCGTTCCATAAAACTTCAGCGATGTCGGCCATTCCCATCGGGGCTCCGGGATGACCACTGTTGGCGGCTTGGACCGCATCCATACTTAGCGCTCGAATAGCATTGGCAAGTTCACGACGTGTTGGCATTGTTTGACCTTATTGAGTGGATGTAATTGTGTTGGCTTATTGTTGTGTCGACTTATTGTGTGTTTTGTGCAGATTTGCCTAATAAAAAAGCAATTTCACTTTTGTGATCTTGGCAAAGGCGCGCATTGTCGCTTACCCTCGAAAATGTCGCAAGCAATGCCCCGACTAAAATCTCTTAAGGCCTT
>JABDMI010000117.1 GCA_013001575.1 Gammaproteobacteria bacterium | reverse complement strand
TGTGCCGCTTGTTCTGGGGTAAAACCAAATTGCAGAAGACTTGCCTCGGTGTATTGATAACAACCGCCTGCGGTATTCAAAGCCCCATATCCGCCCATGGAATAACCGATCACGGCAGCATTGTCGGTATCGACAAGATTGGCAAATGGTGTTTCTTGCGTGGAGAAGTAATCCAGCACAAATTGCTGATCACGGGCTCGATGAAACAGCGTGCTGGTAAATCCCGAGTAGGGAGCCTTGAAAAAATCGACTTCTGCATTGGTGGAATCCGTATGGTCAATGCCAACTACCACATAACCATGACTGGCCAGATGTTCTGCCAGGTAAAACATTATGCTACGTGAACCGGTGTAGCCGTGTGAAAGCACCACCAGCGGGAATGTGGTTTCACCTTTTAGTGGTTCTGCATCACGCCAAGCCACGCCCTGCAATTCAAATCTTTGCTTGGAACGGGTTAAATCTGCATACGTTGCTGGAATTGAAGTTGTGCCGTTATCTGCCGGATACCAGACTTCCAGGGTTAGCGGACGATCTTCACGAGTGGTGAAATCTTTTGTGCTCAATTGTTGCGGGTTGATGGTCTCAAGTGTGCTCACCCCCACTTTCCAGTGACCGGATTTGGCTAATTCAGGTGTGGCCGGAGGCTGTGTGGTGTAGAGCTGTTCGGCCGCATCCGCACAATGAATACTTGTAGCAAAAATTAACACGATTATCGGCAATATTATTTTTTTCATTATCCCAATTCCTTGAATTTATCGATAGCCAGTTGTCGCGTGATCTTCAGATCAACGATCGGCCTAGGGTAATCCAGGTTTTTCGGCGGGACTTTTGCATTCCATGGATTGTGAATATTTTTGTTGTCGCAAGTTTTTAATTCCGGTACAAATTTGCGAATAAATTTGCCTTGTGGGTCGAATCGTTCGGATTGCGAGACCGGATTAAAGATGCGGAAATAAGGCGCGGCATCGGTGCCGGTGGAAGCACTCCACTGCCAGCCGCCATTATTCGCCGAAAGATCACCGTCGATCAAATGTTGCATAAAGAATTGTTCACCCTGTCGCCAATCGAGGAATAAATTCTTTGATAAAAACATCGCCGTTACCATGCGTAAACGATTATGCATCCACCCGGTTTGCACCAATTGGCGCATTGCCGCATCCACGATCGGTATACCGGTTTGCCCTTCACACCAGGCCTGAAAATGTTCCTGATTGTGGTTCCATTGCAAGCCCCGAGTTTTTTCCTTGAACGGAAGGTGTTGTGAAACGCGTGGAAAACCGATCAGGATGTGCTTGTAGAATTCACGCCAGATCAGCTCACTTTGCCAGGTTAACGCACCCGGATTGGAAGCAAGATTTTCGATCTTGCCCAGGGCCTGAAAACACTGGCGTATTGAGAGCACGCCGGAGGTCAAATACGGAGACAAGGTACTAGTGCCATTTACTGCCGGAAAATCACGGGTATTTTTGTAGTCACTCACGCGATTTTTTATAAAGCTTGAAAGGCGACGTTTGGCCGCTGTCTCGCCGGATGGCCACAGGTCAGAGCGTACATCGGTGGCGTCGATCCAGGGGTCGATATCATCCGCTTGAATGTCCAGGCTTTCCTGTTTTTTAGGCTTGGGCCAGACCCGCCAGGCCAAATGTTCAAATTCTCGGAGGAATAGTTTTTTAAACGGGGTGAAAACCGTATAAAAATCGCCTTTTTGGGTGCGTAATTGTCCAGGTTCATACATCACGCTGTCGGTATAGCTCTCTACCGCGATGTCATTTTTTTCAAATCGTTCTCTAACCGCTTGTTCGCAGGCTCGTTCATTTAGCTCGTATTGCTTGTTGAAATGCAGGGTTTCAACATTGTGCTTAACCGCCAGTTTGAACAGCTCGTCAGGTACGCCGTCAAAGTCCGGGCAGCTTAAGATCTTTAGTGGAATATTCAGTTTCAGTAGTTCGTCTCTGACATTGATCAGATTACGGTACCAAAAGTCCTGCTTGATCTCGGCATCGTCATGCTGGGAATATTGCTCAGGCG
Organism: Gammaproteobacteria bacterium; assembly: GCA_013001575.1. Classification (NCBI taxonomy): domain Bacteria; kingdom Pseudomonadati; phylum Pseudomonadota; class Gammaproteobacteria; species Gammaproteobacteria bacterium. Next base: position 3,842 of record JABDMI010000117.1, on the reverse strand, counting down.
TTATTACAAATGCCGCCAGCAGCGGACCAGCCGCGGCGGCCAGATACAAGGCGCTATTATCGGAAACCCTGAGATCAGCGGTTTTCAACCAGACCAGTTGACGATTAACCGTAGACACGAATATTTTCCTTGTGCACTTTAGAAGTTTTGTTAATTGATAAAGTTATTGATCAAAATAATCAAAATAATGAAAAAGATAATATTGGAAATAAAATTCGATTTTTTCTTGCTTTGTACACCACCCGTTCTTGCGAGCTTGCTGCGCATGAGTTTATCAACCTCGTCTGAGTGATATTCCGGATGATTGGTGTAAAAAGTTTTGACTAGCCGGGTGGCGGTATTTTTATTCAGGCCCTGTACTTCATGAATCACGCGAATTGCATTTTTCACTTCGCCTTTTTGCAAATACAAAAAAGCTTCGGTGGGCAATTCTTTTTCCAGGTCGTATTGTTCCTGGCGTGCCGGGCGATGGGTATGCACCCTGGGCTGTGAGTAGGTGTTCTGTTGCTGTTGGCTTTGTGTATAGGGATTGTTAGCTTCATTGCTTTGCATTTGCCGGCTCAATTCCTCAATTCTTTGTTTGGCGGTCCTAAGGTCGATATTCTCGGCCTGACGTAATAGCTTTATCGCACGTATTAATTGGCCATTGCCAACCGCTTTTACGATTTGTTCCTGTATGTCTCTTTGCATTGCATTTACCACTGGTTTAGAAATCAGATATTGAGTAATTAATTCTGTTCAGTATAACCCCGCCGGGTCACTCAACCGCCTAAATCCCGAACAAGAATGATACTATTTACTTATGTCAGATAGCCAGGTCATTTTTCGTAAGGCCACATTACCGGATGTGCCGGAATTGATGGCTCTGATCGCCTGCGCCTCACGAGCCTTGTCAGCGGCCGATTACTCCAATACTCAGATCGAAGCCGCCATTGGTACCGTGTGGGGCGTGGACGAAGAGCTGATCCGGGACCAGACCTTCATTGTGGCAACCATCCTGCAGGATGAGGTCGAAAAAATTGTTGGCTGTGGTGGCTGGAGCAAACGCGCGAAACTGTTTGGCGCCTCTGAAGGCAATGAATCCTCTCCATTACTGGACCCGCAGAACGATGCCTCGCGTATTCGGGCTTTTTTTGTGCACCCGGAATGGTCCAGACAAGGTATTGGACGCGAGATAATCCGGATCTGTGAACACGAAGCTCGCCAGGCCGGGTTCACTAAAATGGAATTAATGGCGACCTTGCCGGGATACCGTTTGTATAGATCATGTGGTTATCTGGGTGATGAAATAACCCCGTGTGGATCGAACGAGTTTAATACGCATGATTGTGTGCCGATGTGGAAATCACTAATCTAGTTTTGAAAATTCAGGGTTTGGGTTTATCTATTCAACTATTTCCACGCCTTTCCAAAAAGCATAATAACCAGTAATTTGTTTAGCCTTGTCTTTTGGATTCGGGTAGTACCAGGCCGCGTCTTTATTCACTTCTCCATTTACGCTGAGGTGTTTATAACTCGCAACACCTTTCCAGAAACATTTCGAATGCGTATCGGACTCTTGAAAATATTCCGCTCGAATTGAGTCGGGCGGGAAGTAATGATTGCCTTCGACCACAATGGTTTCAGCACTATCGGCGATGATGGTATTGTTCCAGATGGCTTGCATGCATTCTCTCCCGATTAAATTTACTATTAATAAGCTAAATAGTAGAACTTTAGTTACATTATAGTTATTACAACATTCTCAAAATGATTTATGCTGTGCGACCCCAAATTACCGATAAGCTTGGAGACTCCCCGATGAGCCAGTTAATGAACAAACAATGGATTATGACCTCTCGCCCTGCCGATATGGTTGCCCGCGACAATTTCAAATTTCAGGAAGTCCCGGTTCCCGAGCTAAAAGACGGCGAAATGCTGGTGAAAAACCTGTACATGTCTTTCGACCCGACTTTGCGTGCCTGGATGAATGAGCGCGATACCTATGTCAAAGCCATTGCTATTGGTGAGGTCATGCGTTGTAACGCGGTGGGTGAAGTGGTGGAATCAAAACTGGACGGTTTTGAGAAAGGTGACCGCGTTATGGGGGGAATTGGATGGCAAGAATATTGTGTGACCACGGGTGAGAACATCATGCCTTTTCAAAAAGTGCCCACCAATGTTCCACCCACCATGCCCCTGAGTATTCTTGGCATCACCGGGCTCACGGCCTACTTTGGCATGCTGGATGTGGCCGACTTGAAAGAAGGTCAAACCGTTGTGGTATCAGGCGCTGCCGGTGCCACAGGCTCGGTAGCAGCCCAGATCGCCAAACTCAAAGGTTGTACCGTGATCGGTATTGCCGGCGGCCCGGTGAAATCCAAATTCTTAACCGAAGAGTTAGGGCTGGATCACGCCATTGATTACAAGAACGATGATGTCAAAGCGAAGTTAAAAGAATATTGTCCCAAGGGTATAGACCGTTATTTTGATAATGTGGGTGGTCCGATCCTGGATATGGTTTTGGATCGTATCGCCTTAAAAGGCAAAGTTGTCTTGTGTGGCGCCATCTCCGATTACAATTCCAAAGATGTCTTTGGGCCCAAAAATTATACCCGCTTGATAGTTATGCGCGGCAGCATGCAAGGATTCATTATTCTGGATTATGCCAAGCGTTTTCCGGAAGCGATTGCAGGCCTGTCCAAATGGGTGATGGAAGGCAAAATTAAATTCCAGGAAGATCTGCAAGAAGGCCTGGAGAATGCACCTGAAGCCTTTCAGCGAATTTTTACTGGCAAGAACATCGGAAAACAACTGCTCAAGGTTGCTGACCCTGCGAGTTGAGCATGCAACAATTTAGAAAATTCTTTTTCAGTTATTTCTGGATCATAATTCTGGCGGCTTGCGGTGCAAAGCCCCTGTCGCCTTTATCTCAAAACGCTACCATTGTGGCCTTTGGTGATAGCCTCACTCAAGGAGTTGGAACCACCCGGGATAAAAGTTATCCCGCCGTGCTGGCCGAGATCAGCGGGCGGAATGTGATCAACGCCGGGATCTCGGGTGAAACCACCACCGAAGGATTAGGACGCTTTGCGTCTGTGCTTGAACAAAACGCACCCGAACTCGTGATCTTGATCGAAGGCGGCAATGACATATTACGCAATCACAGTCACGCCCAGGCCAAACAAAATCTGGCCGACATGATCCAAATAGCTCAAGCACAATCCATTCCGGTGGTATTACTCGGAGTGCCCGAGAAGAACCTGTTTTCGGATGCGGCTCCGTTGTATGCCGAACTGGCGAGCGAATTCAATCTGGTCTTCGACAAGGCCATGCTGGGAAAATTACTCAAAAGCCCGTCACTCAAGTCGGATCAGATCCATTTGAATGAAAAGGGCTATCGCAAAATGGCGGAGGAAATTCACGCCTTGCTACAGAAAAATGGGGCATTGTGATCTATTTGTACTTTAAATTGTACAATTTAGAGTCATAAACACCATTATTCATTATAAGTTCAGCCATTCCTTGTAGAATTCGCAACTCGTGCATATAACTAACTATGGAGTTTTATCCATGAATCTAGCGAAAAACGTTTTGCTCTCCGCAGTCGCCCTGGGCTTGGCGGCTTGCGGTGGAGAAACTGACCCGCCTTCCACCGGCGCCTTTTCACTTTCAATTACTGATGCCCCGGTGGATGGTGCAACCGCAGTCTGGGTTGATTTCACCGGTATCGAACTGCATGGTCCCAGCGGCACAATATCAATTGATGCAGCTGACAAGATCAATCTTATGGCCTTACAGGGCAACAATTCAGAACTCTTGGCCTCTGTGACTGACCTCGAAGCGGGTAACTATCAGTGGAT